>NZ_QWGT01000003.1 GCF_003576405.1 Clavibacter lycopersici | reverse complement strand
ATCCCGTCGATGCAGTTCACCCGCAGCGTCTTCGCCGCGTTCCGCAGCCAGCTGAGCGACTGCAGCAGCGAGTGCGCGCTGACCGGGCCGGTGACCTGCTTGCGCGTGGAGGAGATCCAGAAGAACACGACGAGGATCACGAGCGACGCGATGCTCGTCGACATGCCCTGGTACGCGTCGCCGCGGATGAGGGAGAAGAGGTACGGCGTGACGACGACCGCGATGGCCGCGCCGAGGAGGCCCCGGCGGCGCATGCGGGCGCGGATGAAGAGGCCGGCCACGAGGCCGAGGAGCGCGCCGACGGCGACGACACCGGGGATCCCGAAGTTGGCGAACGCCTCGCCGATGGCCGACAGGCTGGTCTCGACGCGGTTGACGCCGTAGAACCGGGGCACGTACGTGGACGTGAACCACGTGTTGCCGCCGCCGAAGGGCTTGTCCTCCCAGAGCCCGCGGGGGACGAACCAGGCCGGCACGGCGGCGTAGGTGGCTCCCCACTGGTAGACGAAGTCGGGCAGCGACGCGACCTCGTTGAGGCGGATGAGCACGTCGAACGGCCGCGTCTCGATGCCGCTGGTGAGGCGGTCGAGGAGGACGCCCAGGGGGTCCTGCGTGAGGCGGTCGAGCGAGCGGCCGTTGTCGAACGTGGACTCGCGGATGACGATCGAGTAGACCATCGCGACCACGGCCGTGATGCCGCCGATGAGGGCGATGCTGCGGAAGCGGAACGGCTTCGGGCCGATCTGCTTGAGGATCAGGAACGGCAGGAACACGCCGATGATGAGCGGGCCGCGGCCGCCGGCGGAACCGGCGCAGATCACGAGCACGACGACGGCGACCAGGTTGACCCAGTTCCAGCCCTCGAGGCCCTTCTGCCGGCGCGCGAGCACGTTGTAGACGATCGCGATCTGCACGGGGATGTAGGAGAGGCCGATGAACGACTTGCCGGAGAGGAAGTCGCTCCGGTTCGCGAGGCCCGTCGTGTACGCCTGGATGCCGCCGGAGGAGAGCACCAGGTACACGAGGAGGCCGAGCGCGACGACGGCGGAGATCACCACGAGCGCCTGCGACACCGACGTGTTGAACACGCGCTGCCAGCGCACCTGGGTGTCCGGGTCGACGACGGCGGGGCCGCCCGCGATGGCGTTCTGCTCGAGGGCCTTCGCGTCCTCGCCGCCCATGGTGATGCGCTTCGCCTCGCGGGCGACCGAGTAGTAGTAGACGACGAAGAACGCCGAGAAGAAGATCAGCGCCTCGATGAGCGCGGAGCTCGCGGCGAGCTGCAGCGTGGGGGAGAAGAAGCGCGTGTCCGCGATGGCGCCGGGGCTCGTCTCCATGCTGTTGGCGACCGTGAGCGGGCGCAGCACGAACAGGAGGAGGCCCGTGGCGGCGACGATGCCGCCGGGGGTCAGCGGATCCCCGTTGGAGACCGTCTCCTTGACGAGCACGCTCACGAGCAGGACCGCGAGCACCGCGATCATGAACGGGTAGGAGAGCTCGTTGCCGAGCAGCGCGACGCCGCCGAGCGCGGCGAGGATGGTGAGGACCACGGCGGCCGCGAAGACCGCCGGGGTCGCTAGGCGGTACGTCGGACCCATGAAGTCATCTCCTCGAATGCCGCGTCCAGGCGGGCGGTGGCGGCGACGAGAGCCGCCGCGGTGGTGGATGCGGCGCCGGCGTCGGCCGGTGCCTGGATGGCGGTGCGGACCGCCCGGTCGAACGCGGGCTCCGTGCGCGTGCCGAACTCGGTCGTGAACGCCCCGACCTTGGTGGCTCCGCCGACGGCGACCACGGGCGTCGTCAGCATCGTACCGAGGTACATGGCGTGCATGCGAGAGGCGACGACGACCTCGCGATCGGCCATGAGCTCCGCCGCGCGGCGCCAGCCGTGGTCGCCGGGCTCGGTCGTGAGCCGGGCGCGGACCTCGGGATGCAGGGCGCCGGCGTCGGAGTCGTCGCCCTGGTCCATCGACACGAACACGACCTCGCCGAAGCGCTCCTCGAGGGCCTGCACGTCGGCGAGCGTGACCTGGGGCGAGTGCCTCGCGTTGAGCGCGACGACGGCGCCCCGACGGCGGTCGGCCGGGGCGGACATCGCGGCGAGCTCGGGGGCGGCGAAGAGGCTGACGTCGGCGGCGACCTCGACGGGCAGCCCCGAGTACCCGGCGGCGCGGCCGGCGGAGTCGGGGTCGCGGGTCCAGACGCGGGCGGCGTCGAGCCCTGAGCGGAGGGCGAGGCGCGCGCGGCGGCGGGTGACGGGATCCGCGCCCACGCCGAACACGGCGAGCGGCGTGCGGCTGGTGCGCGCGATGAGGCCGGTGACGGCCATGAGACGCGGGAGGCCCGCGAAGGGGCGGCCCGGCTGGTCGTCCGCGAGCAGCGTGCCGCCGCCGACGACGACCGCGTCGACCTGGCGGACGAGGTCCGCGAGCGCGCGCACGCCGGAGACGCGGGCGCGCTCCTCCGTGGAGTCGCGGCGCACGGCCTGCCCGAAGTCGGCGATCACGGTCTCGTGGCCGGCCCGGCGGAGACGCTCGGAGAGCGCGTCGGTGAGGAAGGCGTCCCCGAGGTTCTGCGGGTGGCCGGACGCGAGGGTGCGGTCGGCGGAGACGATGAGGGTCCTCATGCGTCCTCCTTCCTGCGGTTGCGGATGAGGAGCGCGGCGATGGCGGCGCTCAGGACGAGCTCGCTGGCGAGCGTGACGCCGGCGAGGAGTGCGGGGCCCGCGGTGAGGCAGGCGATGAGCGTGAGGATCACGGCCACGACGCCCGTGACGATGGTGGCGGTGAGCCGCACGCGCACGAGGCCGGAGCCCATCGCGTACGCCATGAGGGCGTAGTTGCCGAACTTGGGGGCGACCGAGAGGAGGACCACGAGGAAGATCGCCTGGTCGAACGCGTCGCCGCCGAAGACGCGCTCGACGGGCTCGCGGATCAGCGCCAGGACGCCCGCGAGCACGAGGCCGCCGAGCGCGAACCGCCACCAGTAGGCGCGCGCGGGGCGGGCGGCGGCGCGGATCCGCGGGATCAGCTGCTGCGAGAGCGTCGCCGGCAGGACCTCGAGCGGCTGCACCACGCGGTAGGCGAGGGCGAGCGGCGTCACGGCGTCGACGCCGAGGATCGCCGTGCCGAGCACGAGCGGCGCCTGCGAGTAGAGGGCGCTCAGGGATCCGGAGAGGCCGAACTCGAGGATCTGCGGGAACACGCGCACGGGCTCGTCGCTCGTGGTGGCGAGGTCGCGGCGGACGGCGATCCAGGTGCCCGCGGTGACCACGAGCGATACCAGCGGGAAGGCGAGCAGCACGAGGATCTCGGGCACGAGCACCGCGATCGCGAGCGGCACGGCCTTCAGCACCACGAGCGCGAGGTCGGGGAAGGCGTAGGAGGCGTCGCGGCGGCCGACGAGCAGGGGCGCGCGGATCGTGCGGGTGAGCGAGTCGAGCACCTGGCTGACGCCGAGCGCGACGAGCAGCAGCACGGCCTCGCCGGGGATCGTCGTGGCAGCGGCGACCGTGAGGACGACCGCGATGGCGGCGCCGAGCGACCCGAGCCCCGCGTGGAAGGCGACCGCGCGCGCGTGCACCCCGCGGGTGAGGCGCGTGCGCGGCAGCGACAGCAGGAAGTTGGCTGCACCCGAGTCGGTGATGATCGCGAACGAGCTGAGCAGCGCGAACCCGGTGACGAGCGCGTTCCCGGCCGAGCCATCCGACAGGCGCGTCAGGACCACGAGCAGCACCAGCTGGAGCACGCGCGTGAGCCCTGCGGCTCCCGTGGGGAGCAGCAGCCCGATCCGACGGATCATCGCGTCCCGATGCTCTGGTAGGCGTCGTGGACGGTCTGCGCGGAGGTGCGCCAGTCGAAGCGGCAGGTGACGGCGCGGCGGATCCGGGCGGCCTCCTCCTCGTCGAGCGGCGGGGCGGCCGCCAGGCGGGCGAGCGCATCGGTGATGGCGGACGTGTCGGCGGGGGAGAAGTACGCGGCGTCGTCCTCGCAGATCCAGTGGAAGACGGGGATGTCGGACACGGCGAGCCGCGCGCCCGCGACCATCGCCTCGACGAGCGGCAGGCCGAAGCCCTCCGCGAGGCTCGGGAACACGACGCCGCGCGAAGCGGCGTAGAGCACGGCGAGCTCGTCGTCGGTCACGTAGCCGGCGAGCTTGATGTCGTCGGACTCCGCCATGTCGACGTCGCCGAACACGGCGCTCTTGGCGCCCACGAGCACGAGCGGAGCGGCGGCGCGCGTCTCCGCGGGCAGCGCGAGGTACGCCTCGGTGAGGCGCTGGAGGTTCTTGCGCGGATCCATGCTGCCGACCGCGAGCAGGTACCCGCCATCGGTCACGCCGAACCGCTCGAGCACCCTGGCGCGCTCCTCGGCGCCGCGCGGCTCGCCGAACACGGGGCTCGGCGCGTTGGGCGCGACCACGACGGGCGCGCTGGAGAGGCCGAGCTCCCGCACCTGCTCGGCGACGGGCTCGCTCACGGTGACGATCACGCGCGCGTCGCGCAGGTTCGCGCGGAGCAGCGGCACGTGGGTCACGACGTACTCGCGGCTGTACCACTCGGGGTTGGTGAGCACGAAGAGGTCGTGCACGACGACGATGTGGCGGCGGTGCACGAGCGGGGCGCGGCTCGTGAGCGACAGCAGCACGTCCTGGCGCGTGATCCACGGCAGGGTCGTCTGCACCCACAGCCAGCTGCGGGCGCCGGACGAGGCGACGCCGGCGGACGGCGTGGCGCGCGTGACGCCCCGCTTGCCCTCGAGCGCGCGGGCGATCTCGGTCGCGTAGCGCTGCTGGCCGGTGACCCGCTGCCCCGCGTAGGCCTCGTTGACGACGAGCCGGCGCATCAGGCGGCCGCCCCGTCGAGCCGGGATCCGTCGTGGCGGACCCAGGAGGCGATGCGGCGCTCGAACACGGCCGCGTCGAACTCGGCGGAGCGCTGGACGCTCGCGGCGGGATCCATGGCGGCGGCCCGCGCGACGGCGTCCGCGAGGCCTGCGCCCTCCCAGTCGTGCACGTGCACGCCCGTCACGCCGTCGACGACGCTCTCGGTCGCGCCGCCCACGTCGCTGACGAGCACGCGCGCGCCGGCGGCCATCGCCTCGACGGGCATGATCCCGAAGTCCTCGACGGCCGGGAACACGTACGCGATCGCGCGCTGGTACAGCGTGTAGAGGAGGGCGTCCGAGGGGCGCGGCACGATCGTGACGGGCACGCGCGCGGCGTCGGCCTGCGCCTGCAGCTCCTCGGCGAGCGGGCCGGATCCGGCGAGCACGACGGGCACGTCGGCGGCCTCGCCCGCGCGGATCACGAGGTCGAGCCGCTTGTACGGCACGAAGCGGCTGGCGCCCAGGAGGAAGCGGTCGGGCAGCGACGCAGCCAGCGCGGCGTCGGATCCGGTGAGCTCGCCCTCCCACGACGCGGTGTCGCGGATCGCGGTCGCGTCGACGGGCGGGTGGATGACCTGCGCGTCGACGTCCCACGCCGCGCGGATGCGCGCCTGCACGAACGCGCTGTTCGCGGCGAACTCGGCGTGCGACGCCTGCGCGCGGCGCCGGTCGAGCGCGCGCAGCGGGGGAGCTGCGGCCTTCACGAGCGGGTTGGCGCCGCGCTTGTCGAGGTCGGGGGTCCACAGGTACCGCGCGGGGCTGTGCACGTAGACGTGCTGCCGGGTCGCGTGGTCCCCGTGGCCGAGGTGGTGCGCGAACAGGTGCGAGCTCGAGAGCGTCCACTCGTACGCGTCGAGGTCGAGCGAGCTCCACGTGAGCGGCATGAACGGCAGGGCGAGGGGCTTCTTCCGGCGCAGCGGCGTGCGGGCGATCCAGCTCTCCCGCACGGGCCGGTCGCCGAATCGGCCCGGGTCGTCGTTCCAGAGCGTGAAGAGGTCGGCGTCGGGGAAGGCGTGCGCGAACGCGTCGAACACCTTCTCGGATCCGCCCGACCTCTCGATCCACTCCTGGACCAGCAGCCCGCCCATCAGACGGCCCCGTCCGCGCCGAAGACGGCCTTGAACGTGCGCGCCAGGATGATGATGTCGCCCGTGAGCGACCAGTTCTCCACGTAGTAGAGGTCGAGGCGGATGGCGTCCTCCCACGAGAGCGACGACCGGCCGGAGACCTGCCACAGGCCGGACATGCCGGGCTTGATGAGGAGGCGGCGGCGCGCGGCGCTGTCGTACAGGGCCACCTCGCCCTCGCGCTGCGGGCGCGGGCCGATGAGGCTCATGGAACCGAGCAGCACGTTGAGGAACTGCGGCAGCTCGTCCAGCGAGTAGCGCCGGAGGACCGCGCCGACCTTCGTGATGCGCGGGTCGTCGGTCACCTTGAACAGCGGGGTGTCGGCCGTGCCCTGCTGCTCCAGCAGCGCGAACAGCTCGGCGTCGGCGTTCATGCGCATCGAGCGGAACTTGAGCATGTGGAACGGCTGGCCGTTGAGGCCGATGCGCTCCTGCTTGTAGAAGACGTCGCCCTTGCTCGTGGCCTTGATGAGGATCGCGAGGACCAGGAAGACGGGGCTCAGCACGATGAGCGTGATCCCCGAGACGACGATGTCGAACAGGCGCTTGGAGAGGAGCTTGCGTCCCTCGAAGCGCGGGGTCTCCACGTGGATGAGGGGGAGGCCGGCGACCGGGCGTGTGTGGATGCGCGGGCCGCCGATGTCGGTGAGGCCGGGTGCCATGACGAGGTGGTGGCGGCCGGGCTCGAGCGACCAGCTGAGCTCGCGGATCCGCTCGGGCGGCAGCTCGTCGCTGGAGGTCAGCACGAGGGTGTCGGCGCCGAGGCGCTCCAGCTCCGCGAGCGCGTCGTCGGCGTTCCCGACGACCGGCACGTCGAGGCCGGGCAGGCGCGACGGCCGCGCGTCGCCCGTGAGGCAGGCGCCCACCACGCGGTAGCCGGCCTTCGGGGCGCGGGCGAGGGTCGTGGCGGTGTGGGTGGTGCTCTCGAGGGAGCCGACCAGCAGGATCAGCGAGGAGAACTCGCCGCGACGGCGCTGGGCGGAGAGCCACACGCGCCAGAGCGCGCGCGACAGCAGCAGGAGCACGAGGCCGAGCGGCAGGCCGGTGACGATGTAGCCGCGCGCCAGGTCGATCTTCACGAGGAACGCGACGATCGCGATGATCCCGAACAGCCGCAGCGTCGCGTCGGCGACCTGCTTGTACTCCGCGGTGCCGGTGCCGACGATGCGGTAGTCGCGCGTGCTGTAGACGGTGAGTACGAAGAGCCAGGAGAGGATCAGCACGACCGAGACCATCGTGTAGGTCACGGCCACGCCGCGCGCGTTGCCGCCGAGGTCGACCGTGCCCGCCGTCGTGCCGAACCACAGGAACTGCACCCCGAAGGTCGTGAGGATGATGACGATCGCGTCGCTCAGCGCGAGGCGCCGGGCGTAGACGACCCGCCAGCGCGAGCCCTCCTGGGCCTCGTCCGTGCGTCGTGTCTGTTGCGTGTCCACTGGTCCCCCGGGGCAGTCGGCTCCGTTCGGGAGCCGGTGGTGTCTGATGGAGCGGCGTGCGCTCGCGTGTGCGGTGGCGGTGGTCGGGTCAGCCCCGCAGGCGGGGCGCGTCCGTGCGGGTCACGGCCCGCACCGACTCGAGGATCGACTCGATGGCGCCCCCGGCCTGCTCGCCCGAGGCGTCGTACGTGGCCTGCGACCGGCGGTACGGGTCGACCACGTCGTAGTCGTCCTCGTGGGCGGGCGGCAGGGTCACGCCCCGCTGCGCCGCCACGAGCGGGATGAGCGCGCGCAGCTGCTCCGGCACGTCGCCGTCGCACGCGATGTGCTTCTCGTCCCCGGTCACCTCGACGAGGTGCTCGAACAGCGCCGCGAACTCGCGGATCGTGAACGTGAAGCGGTTGGCCCGGGGCACCGCGCGCACGACGGCGCTGCGGTGCTCGCGCGCCATGGTGAGCACCAGGTCGACG
This sequence comes from Clavibacter lycopersici, assembly GCF_003576405.1. GTDB lineage: Bacteria > Actinomycetota > Actinomycetes > Actinomycetales > Microbacteriaceae > Clavibacter > Clavibacter lycopersici. The sequence continues at coordinate 28,904 of NZ_QWGT01000003.1, read as the reverse complement.
CCCTGGATGATGCCGGGCGTCAGGAAGCGCGCCTGGTGCCCGCTCGGGTCCCCGCCGTAGCGGACGGAGAGCTCCGCCGCCTGCTCGGGCATGCGCTGCCCCTCGGCCGCGATCGTGCCGGCGCTGGAGAAGCGCACGACCGAGTCGGCCTCGGCGGCGTGGCCGCCGAAGATCGCCCGCACCCGGGCCCGGAGGACCTGCTCGGCGAGGGCGGATCGGCAGATGTTGCCCGAGCAGACGAAGAGGACGCGGAACGAGCCGTCGTCGACGCCCTCGGAGGATGCGTCGCCGAGGGCCGCGCGTGCGGCCCTGCGGCTCGTGGGGGGGAGTTCCGACATGGAGGGGAGCTACGCCTTGATCTTCTCGATGGGCGCCTTGGACTTGTTGCCGTCCTCGTCCTCCGTGTACCCGTACCCGTAGCCGTAGTGGCCGTAGCCGTACGCGTCCGGGCCCTTGGTCGGGAGCATGGTGATCACGAGGCCGAGCACGTCCGCGCCCACGTTCGTGAGGTTGGCGATGGCGCTCTTCAGCTGCGTGCGGTGCGTGCGGCCCGCCGCGACGACGACGATGGCGCCGCCGGCGTTCTTGGACAGGATCGCCGCGTCCGTGACGGGCAGCAGCGGCGGGGCGTCGATGAGCACCACGTCGTAGCGCGCCTCGAGGTCCTGCAGCAGACGCGCCATGCCCTGCGAGCCGAGCAGCTCGGACGGGTTCGGCGGGATCTGTCCGGCGGGGAGGATCGAGAGCATGCCCGAGCCCCAGGGCTGGATGACGTCCTCGATCTCGGCGCGGCCGATGAGGATGTCGGTGAGGCCCACGGCGCCCTCGAGGCCCATGTAGGAGGCCAGGCGCGGGCGGCGGAGGTCGGCGTCGATGAGGACGACCTTGATGCCGGAGTCGGCGAGCGCCAGCGCGAGGTTCGAGCTGGTGGTCGACTTGCCCTCGCCCTGGATCGAGGAGGTGATGACGAAGCTGCGCGAGCGGCCGCCGAACTCCAGGAACTGCAGGTTCGTGCGGAGGCTGCGGAAGGACTCGGCGCGGGGGCTCCGCGGGTCGTCCTGGACGATGAGCGGACGCTCGGTCGCCTTCGGGTCGTACGCGATGCCGCCGAGGATGGGCTTCGTCGTGACGAGCTCCACGTCGCGCTCCCCGCGGATGCGGTTGTCGAGCGTCTCGCGCAGGAGGCTGACGCCCACGCCGATGAGGAGGCCGATGATCGCGCCGACGATGATGTTGACCGGCAGGTTCGGGGACGACGGCGACTCGGGGATCTCCGCCTCCTCGAGCTGCGTGATCTGCACCTGCGGGGTGCCCTCGATCGTCTCGGGCACCAGGTTGCCGACGACCGTGGTGAGGCTGGCGCCGATGGCGTCGGCGAGGGTCGCGGCGTCCTGGCGGGACTGGTCCTTGACCGTGATGTCGATGATCGTCGTGTCGAGCGGCGCGGAGGCCGTGACCGACTCGGCGAGCTCGCGCGACGTCATGTCGAGCCCGAACTCGTCGATGACCGGCTGGAGCACGGCGCGGGTCGTGACGACGTCCGCGTAGCTCTTCACCGCCTGGGTGATGAAGTTGTTGCCCTGCTGGAGGTCGGAGACGCTGCCCGAGCTGCTCTGGGCGACGTACATCTTGGTCGACGCCTCGTACTCGGGGGTCTGGAGGAGGGAGAAGGCCGCCGCGGCGCCCACCCCGACCAGGAGCGTCAGGATGATGAGCACCGCGCCCCTACGCAGCATCCGAATGAAGTCACGGAGCGCCATAACTTAGAACCCTTCCCCAAAAGCACACAGGCGCGGAGTGTCCGCATACGTGGGATATCCACAGCCTCGGCTGTCTATCATCACACAGCTCACGAGCCGCGCCAGCAGCCCGGAACGCCCCCGTCCGGGGCATGGTAGGCCCCTTGACGCCCTGTTAGGGTCGCTCAGACAGCAGTGCTGCACGGCGGTACACGAGTGAGTAGGGACCTGGGCCATGAGCTCGCAGACATTTCGCCGGGGTACTCCCGCGCTCCCGGATCCGTCGGAGCTCCGCTCGGCACCGAGCGATGAGAACCCGCCACCCGAGGGGGATTCGCCCGCCACGGTGAACCGCGGCTTCCGTCCGGACGTCGAGGGCCTGCGCGCCCTGGCGGTCATCGCCGTCATCGTCGACCACCTCTTCGACTGGCCCTCGGGCGGCTTCGTCGGCGTCGACGTCTTCTTCGTCATCAGCGGGTTCCTTATCACGGGGCTCCTGCTGAAGGAGTACGAGCGCACGAAGACGATCTCGTTCACGAACTTCTACAAGCGCCGCGTCCGTCGCATCATGCCGGCCGCGCTGCTCGTGCTCGTGGTCACGACGGCCGTCTCGTTCCTCGTCTTCAACGTGGTGCGCGCGCAGGCGAGCCTCTGGGACGCCGTCTGGTCCGCCCTCTTCGTGTCCAACTGGCACTTCGCCAGCGCCGGCACCGACTACTTCGCGTCCGACGGCCCCATCTCGCCGTTCCGCCACTACTGGTCGCTCTCGGTCGAGGAGCAGTTCTACCTCGTCTGGCCCGTGCTGATGATCCTGGTGATCACGTTCGCCCGCCGCCGCACCCCCAAGAACCGCGTCAAGCGCGCGCGCGTCTTCACGCAGACGATCGGCATCACGGTCGGCGTCCTCATCCTCGCGTCGCTCGCCTGGGGCTACTACGAGACCACGGCCCGCCCGACGGTCGCGTACTTCTCCACCTTCTCCCGCGCGTGGGAGCTCGGCATCGGCGCGCTCCTCGCGATCTTCGCCGCGCGGATAGCCACGCTCCCGGCCGCGATCCGCCCGGTCCTCGGCTACGTCGGACTCGCGGGCATCATCGCCTCCTTCTTCCTCGTCGCCGGCGACCGCGCCTTCCCGGTGCCCTTCGGCCTCCTGCCCGTCATCGCGACCGCGCTCGTCATCGCGTCGGGCATCGGCGGCGTGTCGAAGGCCATGGTGCCGATCACGAACCCGGTCACCACCTACATCGGCAAGCTCTCGTTCTCGCTGTACCTCTGGCACTTCCCGGCGATCATCCTGCTGGCGTCGCTGCTCGGCACCGGCACCCTCGAGTACTACGGCGCCGCGATCGCCGCGACGCTCGTGCTCGCCATCGCCTCGTTCCACCTCGTCGAGGACCCGATCCGCCGCTCCAGCTGGCTCGACCCGAAGAAGGCCGGCCGCCGGTCGTCGGGCGCGCAGCTCAAGATGACCGTCGCGGCGCTGTCCGTGGTCGCGGTCGCCGTGGTGGGCGTCGTCGCCGTGGCCGTCGTGCGCGACGAGCCGACCGGACAGAGCCAGCTCGGGAACGGGACCCCGAGCACGGGCGGCACGGCCGCGCCCGTGGAGGCCACCGGCACGGCCCTCGCGACCCGCACCGAGCAGATCACCACCGCCCTGGCCGCGGACGAGTGGCCCGCGCTGGATCCCGCCGTCGAGTCGTTCGGCGACTTCGGCCGCGACGTCATCGCACCCGAGTGGGCGAAGGAGGGCTGCCTCGGCGCCGACCTCGCCGAGGAGAAGGACGCGATCGAGAACACCGAGCACTGCGTCTACGGGAACGCCTCGGCGGGCCCGGAGAAGACCGCGGTGATCTTCGGCGACTCGCTCGCGATCAGCTACGCCCCCATGCTCCGCGCGAGCCTCGGCGACGACTGGAAGGTGCGCATCCTCACGATGGCGCGCTGCCCCGCGTCGACCGTCACGAGCACGGACACCGACGGATCCGAGTACACGGAGTGCACGGACTTCCGCAACTGGGCGCTCGGCGAGATGAACGCCACGAAGCCCGCGCTCGTCCTGATGAGCGAGGCCGTCGACAACTCCTACCTGTCGAGCGGGGCGACGGGTGGCGCCGCCGACCGCGAGTGGCAGGCCGGCGCGCTCACCACGATGAACGCGCTCAAGACCGCAGCGGCCAACGTGATCGTGCTGTCCCGCCCGCCGGCAGCCACGGCCCTCGTCGAGTGCAAGACGCCGACCAGCTCGCCGAACGACTGCCAGTCCACGGTGTCGCCGTCCTTCATCAGCCACGCCCGCACCATGGAGGCCGCGGCGACCGAGGTCGGGGCGCCGGTCCAGTTCATCAACACGCAGGGCTGGTTCTGCAGCCAGGGCACGTGCCCGGCGTTCGTGAACGGGATCCCCGTGCGCGGCGACACGTCGCACCTCACGGCCCGCCAGTCGCAGGACCTCGCGCCGATCATGTCGGACATCCTCGCGCCGCTCGGCATCGGCGCGGCCCCTGCCGCCGGCTGACCGGATCGCACGGCACCACCGCACGCCACGACGGGCGCTCCTCCTCACCGGAGGGGCGCCCGTCGTCGTGCGCCCGGCGGCCCGAGCCGAACCGGGCGGCGGTCCGGTGCTGGGGAGACCCGCGACCTGGCGGGCGCTCACCGCTCGGCCGGGCGCTCACCCGAGCTTCCGGGGAGCGACGCGCTGATCCGGGAGGGCGCGCACCGCCGTCCGCACGGGGCCGGGCGGAGCGACGCCCCTCCGGGCCTGTCAGCGGGTGGAGCGGGACGCGCCGGCGATCAGCCCCGCGGCGCCTTGGCGGCCGACGAGCGGCTCGTGAGGCGGCGCGCGACCCCGATGAACGGCACCTCCACGAAGCGGTGCACGAGCCAGGAGACGACGAGCGTGACGGCGATCGCGGCGACGACGCGCACGATCCCCTCCGGCACGTCCACGGCGCGCATCACGCGGTAGGCGAGCGGGTGCAGGAGGTACGCGGCGTACGAGATCGCACCGAGCCAGATCAGCACGCGCGAGTGGGCGGCCCGGCGCGACGCGTAGAACGCGAAGAACAGGCCGAGGCCGAGGAGGAACGACACCGCGTAGTCGAAGGGCGGCCAGGTCGCGTCCTGCCCGCCGTTGAGGTAGGTGAACAGCGGCACGCCCACGACGCCTGAGACGAGGAGGCCGCGCCATGCGGTGGATCCGTCGCGGTCGCGCAGGTGGATCGCGTGCCCGAGAGAGGCCGTGTACAGCAGCAGCGGCAGCGTCCACGGCAGCTCGCGCTCCAGCACGCGGCCCGCGATCGCCGCGGCGACGAAGCCGGCGAGCCAGACGTAGCCCATGACCACGCTGCGGTCGAGGCGGCCCATCAGCTTGGCGACGAGGGACTGCCCGTAGAAGATCAGCTCGATGCCGAGGGTCCAGGCGGTCGGCACGATCGTGTAGATGCCCACGGCGCCCTGGACCATGAGCACGTTCGCCATGATCGTGAGCGGCCCGCCGAGCTCGCCCTCGCCGGTGGTCGCGACCCACAGCATCATGAGGCCGAGCACGAGCCAGTAGAGGGGGAACAGGCGGTACACGCGGCGCACGAGGAAGGTGCGGGTGTCCTGGCGCTGGAGGCTCAGGGGGATCACGTAGCCGCTCACCAGGAAGAACGCGACGACGCCCACGCGCCCGGCGTCCACCCACTGGCGGCTGAAGTCCTCGAAGGCCGGGTACTCGGCGGCGATGAGGTGCTGCAGCACCACGATGAACGACGCGACGCCGCGGACCGCCTCGAGGAACTCGATCTTCCGACCGGTCTCGCTCTTCACTGTCACGGTGCTGGTCACGCGGGCTCTCCTCTGGTGCGGGCGCGACGCTTCTGAGGCACCGCTTCGACCCTAACCGCCGGGCCGTCGGCGGGAGGGCGGGGGGATGCCCCTACTTCTGGGCGCTCTCGTCGAGGACCTCGGTGCGGACGAACCGGCGCACCTCGGAGCCCATGAGCTTGTAGCCCGTCATGTTGGTGTGGATCCCGTCGCGGAAGAACTCGGTCCGCCACTTCATGTCCTTGTTCGTGAGGTTCACCCACGGGTTGAAGAAGTGGTAGCCCTGCGCGTCCGCGAACTGCTCGAGGTGCGCGTTGACCTCAGGCGGCGTCTCCGGCGATGCGTTCTGCGGCGGGATCCCGAGGATCACCGTCTCCTTGGGCGCGAGCTTCTCGACCGTCTGGATGATGTCCGCGTCGAGCTGCGTGTCGGGGACGCCCGCGATGCGGTTGTTGGTCCCGATCATGATGAGCGCGACGTCGACGTCCTCGACGGTGGGCGTGTTGGCCGCCATGACGGTGCTCGTCGCGCCGTCGCTGCCCCAGCCGCCGGCGAAGGTCAGCGGGTCGCCCACGACGTAGTCGACGTAGGCCATGCCCTGGTCGATGCCCTGGGGCAGCGTGCCGACGAAGCCGTTGGTGTTCGAGTCGCCCATGACGACGATGCGGACCATGTCCTCGGGCGCCGTCGGGGCGGACGCGCTCGGGGCGGGCTCGCCCTCGGTCGCGGTGGGGGCGGGCTGCGGCGCGCTGGTGCACCCGGCGAGCAGGAGGACGGCGGCGAGGGCGCTGACGGCGCCCCGGGCCATGCGACGTGCGGGCATAGGTGTTCTTCCGATCGTGGAGGGGTCCGCGGCAGCGGCGAGCCGGTGACCCCGTCAGCCGCTGCGATCACGGGGCCGCTCGGAAACCATTGTGGCATGCGGTTTCCGTCGGCCCGGTGGCGGCGTGGCGCGCCGTTGATCCGCCGAGGGCATGCTGCGGCCCGCGGGCGACGGTCGGTCGGCCCGCGTGACGGGGAGGATCAGGCGGTGCGGGCGAGGCGCACGAGCGCCTGGACAGCGGCGTGATCCGAGGGGGAGCGGCCCTCGTACGTGTACGGGTTGATGGCCGAGTCGACCACCTCGACGCCGCTGCCCGCGAGGATCCAGTCGATGCGCTCGCCCTCGGGCACGGGCTCGCCGTACGCGGTGAACGTGCCGATGCCGGGGGTCGCGTGGTGCGCGGCCGTGGTCCAGGTGTCGGCGAGGCCGGCGTCGCGCGTGAGGATGTCGTACGCCGCCGACTCCTCGGCCGGCGCGTTGAAGTCGCCCGTGACCACGACGGGCGCGCCGGACGCGACCTCCTGCAGCCGCTCGGTGATGAGGTCGGCGCTCTTCACGCGCGCGAGCTCGGACTCGTGGTCGAGGTGCGTGTTCAGATGCACGAACTCGGCGCCGCTGCGGCGGTCGCGGAAGCGGGCCCACGTCGCGATGCGCGTCGTGCTGCAGCCCCAGGAGCGGGATCCGATGAGCTCCGGCAGGTCGGACAGCCAGAACTGGTCCCATGCGACGACGTCGAGGCGGCGCTCGTCGTAGAAGATCGCGCTGTACTCGCCGCCGGAGCCGCCGTCGCGTCCGTAGCCGAGCATGCGGTGGTGGGGGAGCGCGCGGCCGATGGCGGGCAGCTGGGCCGCGAGGGCCTCTTGCACGCCGAGGACGGTGGGCTGCTCGAGCTGGAGGAAGCGGGCGAGCACGGGCTCGCGGTCGGCCCAGTGGTCGGGATCGCCCGGCTCGGTGGAGGGGCGGGCCAGGCGGATGTTGCAGGTCATCACGTGCACGAGGTCGCCTTCGGCCGAGCCGATGGTCGCCTGCTGGGGCGGGGCGGGAGCGAGCTGCGTCGCTGCCGCCTGACGAGACGGAGGGGGGTCCGCCTCGGCGGTGCCGTCCGGGCCGTCGGTCGTGGTGGTGGTCTCGTCCGCGCGCGGCCGCTCGAGGAGCGCCGTGCCGGAACCTCGGGTGGGCCGCCCGACGCCGGGATCGGAGGATCCGGCACCGTCGAACAGGTCGCGTCGGCTGAATCCGCCGCTGGCCATCATGGAGATCTCCTCGGGTCGCATGTGTCTCGCATGATCAGCCTGCGCGCACGTGCCCCAGCGGGGCACCAACGGCGCATGGCGGATGCGTGAACTGCACGCACAGGTCTACGCGAGGGGTGCGGGGATGGCAACCCGGGGGCGGCGTGTCGGCCGGGCGCGGAGGGTTCCACCAGCCGGCGCATGGCCCGCGGACAGACGCGCGCGCCGCCGGCTGGTGCCGGCGACGCGCGCATCCGTGCGTGCGGAGGGGGTCAGCCCAGGTGCTCGGCGAGGAAGTCCGTGAGCGCGCGCCACGAGCGGCGCTCGGCGCGGTCCTGGTACTGCGCGCCGTGATCCGGGGAGTCGACGCCCGGCACCGAGAACGCGTGCATCGCGCCGCTGTATGTGACGACCTGCCAGTCGATCGCGGGACGCGTGCGCACCTCGTCCTGGAACGCGGCGACCTTCTCGTCGGGGACCATCGGGTCGTCGGCGCCGGTGAGGACGAGGATCGCGGCCTTCACGTCGGCGACGTCGGCCGGCTCGTGCACCACGAGGCTGCCGTGCAGCGAGATCGCGGCCTTGATCTCGGCGCCCGCGCGGGCGACCTCGAGCGATGCGCTGCCGCCGAAGCAGTAGCCCATGACGGCGATGCGCGACGCGTCGACGTCGGGCTCCGCCGCGAGGCGGTCGATGCCGGCCTGCACGCGGGCGCGCATCAGCGGGAGGTCGGCGTAGTATGCGCCGGCGATGCCCGCGGCCTCCTCCGGACCGGGCCGCACGTCGCGGCCGTACACGTCGGCGGCGAACGCGACGTAGCCGAGGCGCGCGAGCATCTGGATCCGGGCGGCCACGTGCCCGCCGACGCCGTACCAGTCGTGGATCACGAGCACGGCCGGGCGGCGGCCGCTCTGCGCGGCGTCGCGGGCGAGGAGCCCCTCGAGCTCCGTGCCCTCGTGGTCGTACAGCACGGGGCCCATCTGGATGTCGGCGCCCGCGGGCAGCGGCACGCGCTCGGTGAGCTCGGCGAGGGACGGGGACCAGACGGGGGTCGTCGCGGGGTCGGTCATGCTCACGCCTCCACGGCTGTGCCGAAGCGGGCGGGGAGCGTGGCGCGGTGGATCCCGCGCAGCTCGTCCACGGACAGGGTGAACAGGCCCTGCAGCTCGAGGCCGGGCGCCTGCGCGTCCGTGACGCCGATGCGGAGCACGGGGTAGCCGCGCCCCTCGCAGAGGCCCTGGAACTTCACGTCGTCCTCGCGGGGCACCGTGACGAGCATGCGGCCGGTGGACTCCGAGAAGAGGGCGGTCGCCGCATCGACGCCGTCGCGCTGCACGATCCCGTCGAGCCAGACGCGGGCGCCGACGCCGAAGCGCATCACAGCCTCCGCGAGCGCCTGGCCGAGGCCGCCGTCCGAGAGGTCGTGCGCGCTCGCGATGAGCGACTGCGTGGCGCCGGCCGCGATGAGCGACGCGAGGTCCTTCTCGGCGGCGAGGTCGACCACGGGCGGGACGCCGCCGAGGTGGTCGTGCACGGTGCCGGCCCAGGCGGATCCGTCGAGCTCCTCGCGCGTGACGCCGAGGAGGTAGATGTTGTCGCCCTCGTCCTGCCAGCCGGACGGGATGCGGCGCGCGACGTCGTCGATCACGCCGAGCACGCCCACGACGGGCGTGGGGTGGATGGCCTGCGTGCCCGTCTGGTTGTAGAGGGACACGTTGCCGCCCGTGACGGGGATCTCGAGCTCGAGGCACCCGTCGGCCAGACCCTCGACCGTGCGGCTGAACTGCCACATGACCTCGGGGTCCTCGGGGCTGCCGAAGTTGAGGCAGTCGCTCACGGCGACGGGCGTGGCGCCGGATGCGGCGACGTTGCGGTACGCCTCCGCGAGGGCGAGCTGCGCGCCGGCGTACGGGTCGAGCTGGCAGAAGCGGCCGTTCGCGTCGGTCGCGACCGAGAAGCCGAGGCCGCTCTCCTCGTCGACGCGGACCATGCCTGCGTCGTCGGGGAACGACAGGGCCGTGTTGCCCATGACGTAGCGGTCGTACTGGTCGGTGATCCACGACGCGTCGGCGAGGTTGGGGCTGCCGAGGAGCTGCAGGAACTGGTCCTTGATGTCCTCCGGCGCGGTGGGGCGCGCGAGGCGCGAGGCGGAGTCGGCCTGGAGGGCGTCGATCCACGTGGGGTAGGAGACGGGGCGGTCGTAGACGGGGCCGTCGACCGCGACCGTGCGCGGCTCGACGTCGACGATGCGCTCGCCGTGGTGGTCGATGACGAGGCGGCCGGTGTCGGTGACCTCGCCGAGCACGCTCGTCTCGACGTCCCACTTGCGGACGACGGCGAGGAAGCCCTCGAGCTTCTCGGGCTTCACGACCGCCATCATGCGCTCCTGGCTCTCCGACATGAGGATCTCCTCGGCCGTGAGCGACGGGTCGCGCAGCAGCACCTCCTCGAGCCGGATGTGCATGCCGCCGTCGCCGTTGGACGCGAGCTCGCTCGTGGCGCAGGAGATGCCCGCGGCGCCGAGGTCCTGGATCCCCTCGACGAGGTCCTCCCGGAACAGCTCGAGGCAGCACTCGATGAGCACCTTCTCGGCGAACGGGTCGCCGACCTGCACCGCGGGGCGCTTGGTGGGGCCGCCGTCGGCGAAGGTGTCGCTCGCGAGGATGGAGGCGCCGCCGATGCCGTCGCCGCCCGTGCGGGCGCCGAACAGCACGACCTTGTTGCCGACGCCGCGGGCGTTGGCGAGGTGCAGGTCCTCGTGGCGGAGCACGCCGACGGCGAGCGCGTTGACGAGCGGGTTGCCCTGGTACACGCGGTCGAAGTAGGTCTCGCCGCCGATGTTCGGCAGGCCGAGGCAGTTGCCGTAGAAGCTGATCCCCGCGACCACGCCGTGCACGACGCGCGCGGTGTCCGGGTCGTCGATGTCGCCGAAGCGCAGCGCGTCCATCACGGCGACCGGGCGGGCGCCCATCGAGATGATGTCGCGGACGATGCCGCCGACGCCCGTGGCCGCGCCCTGGAACGGCTCGATGTAGGAGGGGTGGTTGTGGCTCTCGATCTTGAAGGTGACGGCCCAGCCCTCGCCCACGTCGACGACGCCGGCGTTCTCGCCCATGCCGACCATGAGGTCCTTCTTCATGGACTCGGAGACCTTCTGGCCGAACTGGCGCAGGTACTTCTTCGAGGACTTGTAGGAGCAGTGCTCGCTCCACATGACCGAGTACATGGCGAGCTCGCCGCTCGTGGGGCGGCGGCCGAGGATCTCGCGGATCTCGAGGTACTCGCCCTCGGTGAGCCCGAGCGCCGCGTACGGCTGCTCCTTCTCCGGGGTGCGCTCGGCCATCTCGACGGTGTCGGCGACATGGCGGCGGGCGCCCTGCCCCTCTCCCGCGGGGGTCTCGGTGGGGACGGATGCGGGATCGGGGTGGACGCTCACTGCGCGAGGACTCCTTCGAGGACGGACGTGAAGAGACGGAGGCCGTCGACACCGGAGCGCATGGCGGCCGGGGTGTCCGGTCCGAAGCCCTCCTCGACGGCGTGCTCGGGGTGGGGCATGAGGCCGACGACGTTGCCGCGGGCGTTGGTGATCCCGGCGATGTCGCGCAGGGATCCGTTCGGGTTGCCGCCGAGGTAGCGGAAGGCGACGCGGCCCTCGCCCTCGAGTCGGTCGAGCGTGTCGGCGTCGGCGATGAAGCCGCCCTCGCCGTTCTTCAGCGGGATGGTGATCTCCTCATCCGGCGTGAAGGCGCTCGTCCACGCGGTGCCGGTGGCCTCGACGCGGAGGCGCTGGTCGCGGCAGACGAAGTTGCCGGCCTCGTTGCGGATCAGCCCGCCGGGCAGCAGGTGCGCCTCGGTGAGCATCTGGAAGCCGTTGCAGATGCCGAGGACGGGCACGCCGCGCTCGGCCGCGTCCACGACCTCGCGCATGATCGGCGCGAACGCGGCGATGGCGCCCGCGCGCAGGTAGTCGCCGTAGCTGAACCCGCCGGGGAGCACGATCGCGTCGACGCCCTGCAGGTCGTGGTCGCCGTGCCAGAGCGCGACCGGGGTGGCGCCCGCGAGACGGACGGCGCGCTGGGCGTCGCGGTCGTCGAGGGATCCCGGGAAGGTGATGACCCCGACGCGCATCAGCGCTGCTCCGCCGCGGCGGAACCGTGGGGGAGCGGGTGTGCGGCGACGTCGGTGTCGGCCGTGCCGCCCTCCGCGATGGTGTGCTCGTCGGTGACGTTGCCGGTGGCGAAGTCCGCCTCGGCGGAGATGCCGAAGCCGTCGAGGCCGGCGACGTGGACGCTGATGACGTCCTCGATGACGGAGTTGGAGAGCATGTCGGCGGCGAGGGTCTGGACGTCGGCCAGCAGCGCGTCGTCCACCTCGCCCTCGACGGTGAGCTCGAAGCGCTTCCCGATGCGGACGCCGGTGAAGCGGTCCTTGCCGAGGCGGGCCAGGGCGCCGGCCACGGCCTTCCCCTGGGGGTCGAGCAGCTCGGCCTTGGGCATCACTTCGACGACGATCGTGGGCACGATGGATCTCCGGCTTCCTGGAGGCGGGTGGATGCGCTCAGCGTACCGGACGGCCGCGCCCCGCCGAGCGGGTCGGCGGGGCGGGAGCGCGACGGGCCGTCGGGCGGATCAGCCGACGGCCTCGGGGAGCAGCTCGACGCGGTAGGCGGCGTCGATGGTCTCGCCCGTGGCGGGATCCTCGAGCTGCACGCGCCAGCGCGAAGCGAACTGGTCGACGCCCGGGACCATGGCGACCGTGCCCGAGATGAGCACCGTGCCGGGCACGCGGAGGCCGCGCTCGGCGAGCACCTCGAGCCAGTGGTCGGGGGTGAGGAGCGCGGCGAGCGTGGAGTCCTGGATGAGCTCCTCGGCGCCCTCCTCACCGACCCAGCCGCGCAGGCGGATCGCGTCGAGGCGGTCGCGCACGTCCGCGAGGCGCCACGCCTTCCGGCCGAGCACATCGGGCCCCGCGTTCTTGCTCCAGGCGACGCCGTGCACCTCGAGCGCGCGGTCGGTGTGGTCGCACGCGACGGTGAGGAGCACGTCGTCGTCGGTGATCACGAGGGCCCACTCGGCCTCGCCCGAGGTGCGGCCGTGCTGCGCGGGCACCGTGTCGGCCTGCGACGCGAGGTACGGCGCGACGGGGTAGAGCGCGGGCGTGGTCTCGGGTCCGGGCACGCCGAGCTCGGCCAGCTCGTCGATGTGCGCCTGCACCTCGGCCTGGTCGCGGCCCGCGTAGCCGGCGTTGAGGAGCGACACGACCTCGACGCTCGTGGTGGATCCGTCGGGCAGCTGGAAGCGCAGGGTGGTCATCGGTCCTCCGGTGGTGTTTCGAGCGTGTGAAGAAATGCGGATCCGGACGCCCCGACCATGGTGCCGGGGCTCCGGTATGCCTACTGTATACAGCACACCGACCGGACGCCGGGCGGGATCCGATCGCCGGATCCGCCGCCCGGCTCCCTCACCCGAGGAGCCCCATGGCCGACGACCCCACCGCCTCCCCGGCGGCGACAGCGCCCGCATCCGGCGCGCACGCGGCACCCGCCGCGACCGAGAAGCCGACCCGCCGCGAGCTCGTGAAGGCGTTCACCGCGAGCCTCACCGGGACCTCGCTCGAGTGGTACGACTTCGCCGTCTACTCGGCGGCCAGCGCCGTCGTGTTCCCCGTCGTGTTCTTCCCCGCCTCCGACCCGTACACGGCGACGATCCTCGCGTTCTCCACCTACGCGGTCGGCTACGTCTCGCGCCCGGTCGGCGGGTTCGTCTTCGGACGGCTCGGCGACAAGATCGGCCGGAAGCCCGTCCTCGTGCTCACGCTGCTGCTCATCGGCATCGCGACGTTCCTCATCGGCGTCCTGCCGGGCTACGCCAGCATCGGGCTCGCGGCGCCGATCATCCTGGTGCTCCTCCGCTTCGCGCAGGGCGTGGGCGTCGGCGGCGAGTGGGGCGGCGCGGTGCTGCTCTCGAGCGAGTTCGGGGATCCGCGCAAGCGCGGGTTCTGGTCGTCGGCCGCGCAGGTCGGGCCGCCCGCGGGCAACCTGCTCGCCAACGGCGCGCTCGCGCTGCTCACCGTGCTGCTCACCGAGGAGGACTTCCTCGACTGGGGCTGGCGCGTCGCCTTCCTGCTCTCGGCGCTGCTCGTGGCGTTCGGTCTCTGGATCCGCCTGAAGCTCGAGGACACCCCCGTGTTCAAGGCGCTGCAGGAGCGCGGCGACCGGCCGAGCGCGCCCATCTCGGAGATCTTCCGCACGCAGGGCCGCCCGCTCGTCGCGGCCATCCTCTCCCGCGTCGGACCGGACGTCCTCTACGCGCTCTTCACCGTGTTCACGCTCACGTACGGCGTGAACACGCTCGGCTTCGACCGCAGCCAGGTGCTCGTGGCGGTGCTGGTCGGATCCGCCGTGCAGCTGTTCACGATCCCGTTCGCGGGCGCCGTGAGCGACCGGATCAACCGCCGGGCGCTGTACGCGGCCGCCGCGGTGGGCGCGGCCGTCTGGTCGTACGTGTTCTTCGCGATCACCGACGGGTCGTCGACCTTCGTGCTCGGCGTGGGCATCGTGCTGGGCCTGTTCTTCCACTCCTTCATGTACGGGCCGCAGGCGGCGTACATCATCGAGCAGTTCTCGCCGCGGCTCCGCTACACGGGGGCGTCGCTCGCGTACACGATCGCGGGCGTGATCGGCGGGGCCATCGCGCCGCTGATGTTCACGATCATCTACGAGGAGACCGGCAGCTGGGTCGGCATCGCGGTGTACCTCACGGCCGCGGTCGTGCTCACGCTCGTGGGCCTCGCGATGGGCCGCGACTCGGACGTGTCCGAGGACGAGGAGTACGTGCGCACGGGCGCCGAGGGCGTGGCCGCGCCGCGCGGCTGACGCCCGCCGTCACCTGACGACGCCCGGATCCCCGACCAGGGGATCCGGGCGTCGTCGCGTGCGGGCGGCTCCGCGTCAGGCGCGCAGCAGCACGTCGAGCGTGACGGCGAGGTGGCGGTCGATCGCGTCGCGGGCCTTCGCGGCGTCGCCCGCGGCCAGCGCGTCGACGATGCCGCCGTGCTCCTCGCAGACGCGGTCCTGCCGGTCGGTGGCGCGGTAGAGCGCCTCGACGCCGACGAGGATCTGCCGGGCGCGGAGCTTCGCGTAGGTGCGGCTCATGAGCTCGCTGCCCGCGGCGTCGACGAGGAGCTGGTGGAAGCGGCGGTCGTGCTCGATGAACTCGCGGCCGCTCTCGCGCGGCGGCGTCGCCACCATCGCGCGCTGCTGCTCGAGCACCTCGCGCATCGCGTCGAGCGGCGTGCGGTCGTGCTCCACGGCGCTGGTGGCCGCGTGCCGCTCGAGCACGCCGCGCAGCTCCATCAGCTCGGCGATCTCGCGGCCGGTGATGACGGGGATCCGGGCGCCGCGCTTGGGGATCATCTCCACCAGGTCGTCGGCGGCGAGCAGCAGCAGCGCCTCGCGGACGGGCGTGCGGGAGACGCCGATGCGCTCGGCGAGCTCCTGCTCGTTGAGGAACGCGCCCTGCTGATCCGGGTCGGTGAGGACGTGCGCGTGCAGGAACTCGTAGGCCCGCTCACGGCCGGAGAGGGCGCTCGCCGAGGTGCCTGGATCGCCCGCCCGTTCTCGCATACGCTATGTATACATCACGAGGAGGACCATGAAGATCGCGCTCGCACAGATCATCAGCTCGCCGGATCCCGCGGACAACCTCGCACGGATCACCCGCTTCGCGGAGGACGCCGCACGGCAGGGCGCCGAGCTCGTGGTGTTCCCCGAGGCGGCGCAGCGCGCGTTCGGGAACCCGCTGCCGGAGGTGGCGGAGCCGCTCGACGGGCCGTGGGCCTCGGGCGTCCGGGCGGTCGCCGACCGGCTCCGCGTGGTGATCGTCGCCGGGATGTTCACGCCCGGCGCCGACGGCCGCGTGCGCAACACGCTGCTGGTCGCCCGGCCGTCGGGCGCGGATGCCGCGGGCGCCCCCTCGTACGACAAGATCCACCTCTTCGACGCCTTCGGCTTCCGCGAGTCCGACGCCGTCGACCCGGGCGATGACGTCGCCGTGATCGAGGTCGGCGGCACGCGCGCGTCCCTCGCCACCTGCTACGACGTGCGCTTCCCCGCGCTGTTCCTCGCGGGCGCCGACCGCGGCGCCGTCGTCAGCATCGTGTGCGCGAGCTGGGGCGCCGGCCCCGGCAAGGCCGACCAGTGGGACCTCCTGCTCCGGGCCCGCGCGCTCGACTCGACGACCTTCGTGGTCGCGGTCGGCCAGGGCGACCCGACGACGCTGCCCGCCGGATCCCGCGGCCACGACCCCGCGAGCGGCGCGCCCACCGGCATCGGCCGCAGCGCCGTCGTCTCACCGCTCGGCGAGGTGCTGCACCGCCTCGGCGGCGAGGAGGAGCTGCTGGTCGTGGACATCGACCCGTCGGCCGTCGAGGCCGCGCGTGGCACGCTGCCCGTGCTCGCGAACCGGCGGCGGGGGCTCGAGCGGGCGGTCTGATCCGCATCCACCGCCGACATGACGCGGGCCCGGTCGCGGATGCGACCGGGCCCGCGTCTCATGCGGCGAGGCGGATCAGCGCCCGAGCGGCGTCATGTCCTCGTAGCGGTCGCCGACCGGCGTCGGCAGCGACGACAGGCGCGCGAGCTGGTCGGCGCTGAGCGTCACGGCGTCGGCGGCCACGTTCTCGTCGAGGCGCGCGACGCGCTTGGTGCCGGGGATCACCGCGATGTCGTCGCCCTGCGCGAGGATCCACGCGAGCGCGACCTGGGCGGGCGTCGCGTCGAGCTCGCCGGCGACGTCCTTCACGGCGTCCACGATGCGCATGTTCTGCGCGAAGGCCTCCTCCGCGAAGCGCGGCGACGAGGAGCGGTAGTCGGACTCGGACAGGTCGGCCGCGCTCGAGATCGCGCCCGTGAGGAAGCCCCGACCGAGCGGCGAGTACGCGACGAGCCCGATGTGGAGCTCGCGCAGCACGTCGAGCACGGCCCCTTCCGGGTCGCGGGTCCAGATGGAGTACTCGCTCTGCAGCACGGAGATGGGGTGCACGGCGTGCGCGCGGCGGATCGTGTCGGGCCCGGCCTCGGAGAGCCCCAGATGCAGGACCTTGCCCTCCTCGACGAGCTCCTTCATCGCGCCGACGGACTCCTCGATCGGCACGGCCGGGTCGACGCGGTGCTGGTAGAGCACGTCGATGCGGTCGGTCCCGAGGCGCTGCAGCGAGGCCTCGACGGCGATGCGGATGCTCGTGGGCGAGCTGTCCATGCCGCGCTCGTAGTCCTCGGCGTCCTTGCCCGGCGCGTGCTTCAGCAGGCCGTACTTGGTGGCGATCACGACGTCGTCGCGGCGGTCCTTCAACGCGGATCCGACGAGCCGCTCGTTGGTGAACGGCCCGTACGCCTCGGCGGTGTCGAAGAGCGTGACGCCCTGGTCGACCGCGCGGTGGAGGGTGCGGATCGACTCCGCCTCGTCCTGCCCGTGGCCGTCGTAGAACGCGCTCATGCCCATGCAGCCGAGGCCGATGCGGCCGACGTCGAGGCCCGTGCCGGTGTGGATGTGCTTCATGCGGTGCTCCGATCTCCCGCGGCCGGATGGGCCGCCTCTCGAGCCTAGGCACGCTCCTGTCCACGACGCGCCGCGTTCACGTCGTGTTTTGAACCATTCAAGGGAACTGTGCTTGACTGCGGCGATGCCCACCGACCGCGCGCACCACCACGCGCCGCCCCTCGACGCCGACGCCCTGCGCGTCGCGCTCCGCGAGGCGGGACTCCGCGTGACCCGACCGCGCGTGGCCGTCCTCACGGCCGTCGACGCCCAGCCGCACTCGGACGCCGACGAGGTGCTCCGCGCGGTCAAGGCCGAGCTGCCGGGCACGAGCATCCAGGCGGTCTACGGCGTGCTCGGCGCGCTCGCGGCCGCGGGGCTCGTGCGCCGCATCGAGCCCGCGGGATCGTCCGCGCGCTACGAGCGCCGGACGGGCGACAATCACCATCACCTCGTGTGCACGTCCTGCCGGACGATCGTCGACGTGGACTGCGCGGTGGGGGAGTCCCCCTGCCTCACGCCGTCCGACTCGGCGGGGTTCCTCGTGGCGAGCGCTGAGGTGACGTACTGGGGCCTGTGCCCCGCATGCCGGACCGCAGCCGCGGATCCCGGTGCCACCGTCGCGACCTGACCGTCGCCACCGGCCCGCACCCCGGCCGGATGACCCGAGCCAGCACCTCCCCGTACCACCGCTGACAGGAGAAACACCATGACCGACCAGAAGTACACGACCACCGACTCCGGCGCTCCGGTCGCCAGCGACGAGCACTCGCTGTCCGTCGGGCCCGACGGCTCCATCCCCCTCCACGACCACTACCTCGTCGAGAAGCTCGCGCAGTTCAACCGCGAGCGCATCCCGGAGCGCGTCGTCCACGCCAAGGGCGGCGGCGCCTTCGGCACCTTCCGCGTCACGGGCGACGTGAGCGCGTACACCCGCGCCTCCCTCTTCCAGCCCGGCGCCGAGGTCGAGATGCTCGCGCGCTTCTCCACCGTCGCCGGTGAGCAGGGCAGCCCCGACACGTGGCGCGACCCCCGCGGATTCGCGCTGAAGTTCTACACGGACGAGGGCAACTACGACCTCGTCGGCAACAACACCCCCGTCTTCTTCATCCGCGACGGGATCAAGTTCCCGGACTTCATCCGCTCGCAGAAGCGCCTGCCGGGCTCGCACCTGCGCGACCACGACATGCAGTGGGACTTCTGGACCCTCTCGCCCGAGTCCGCCCACCAGGTCACCTGGCTCATGGGCGACCGCGGCCTGCCGAGCTCGTGGCGCCACATGGACGGCTTCGGCTCGCACACCTACCAGTGGATCAACGCGGCCGGCGAGCGCTTCTGGGTGAAGTACCACTTCAAGACCCAGCAGGGCATCGAGATCCTCAAGCAGGAGCAGGCCGACCAGATCGCGGGCGAGGACGCCGACTTCCACATCCGCGACCTCACCGAGGCCATCGACCGCGGGGACTACCCGGAGTGGAAGCTCGAGGTGCAGATCATGCCCTACGAGGACGCGAAGTCGTACCGGTTCAACCCGTTCGACCTCACCAAGGTCTGGTCGCAGAAGGACTACCCGCGCATCGAGGTCGGCACGATGACCCTGAACCGCAACCCGGAGAACTACTTCGCGCAGATCGAGCAGGCAGCGTTCGCGCCCTCGAACTTCGTGCCCGGGATCCAGGCGAGCCCCGACAAGATGCTCCTCGCGCGCATCTTCAGCTACGCCGACGCGCACCGCTACCGCGTGGGCACGAACCACGCGCAGCTGCCGGTGAACGCGCCGAAGTCTCCCGTGCACAGCTACTCGAAGGACGGCCAGGGGCGCTACACGTTCCAGGACGCCGGCACCCCCGTCTACGCGCCCAACTCCCACGGCGGCGCGCACGCCGACCCGGCTCGCGCCGCGGAGAGCGCCGGCTGGGAGCAGGACGGCGAGCTCGTCCGCTCGGCCGCGACGCTGCACGCGGAGGACGACGACTTCGTCCAGGCCCGGATGCTCGTCAACGAGTCGATGGACGACGCCCAGCGCGAGCGCCTCGTCGGCAACATCGTCGGCCACGTGAGCAAGGTCACGACCGCCGAGCTCCGCGCCCGCGTGATCCAGTACTGGACGAACGTGGACGGCTGGCTCGGTGCGGCCGTCGCCGCGGGCCTGCCGCCGCTCGTCGGGGACGCGCCCGTCGCCGAGGCCACCCCCGGCCCGACGCGCGACGCCGAGGAGGTCGGTGTCGCGGCCCACTGAGCCGCGGCGGTGATCCGCTGATCGAACGACACGACGCCCGTCCCCTCGGTGAGGGGGCGGGCGTCGTCGCGTGCGGACGCGGCGCTCAGCCGAGCGGCAGCTCCATCTCCAGGTCCTTCTGCGTGCGATCCAGCGCGTACGGGACGCTGCGACCCGTGAGGCGGAAGCCGCGGCGCTCGTAGTAGGCACGGGCGCGCGGGTTGTCCTCGTGCACCTCGAGGCGGAGGGCACGGGCGTTCGGGCGGTCGCGGGCCCAGGCGATGATCGCGTCGAGGAGCATGTCGGTGACGCCCGCGGCGCGACCGCGGGCGGACGGCGTGATGTAGACGCTCACGAGCATCACGCGGGTGGGATCGGTGCCGACGTACGCGTTCATCGCGCCGAGCCAGCGGCCGGTGGCGGGATCCACGGCCGCGTACGCCGTGTTGCCGGGCCGGGTCGGGCGCTCCGCGCGCTCGCGCCACTGGGCCTCCGTCAGGCCGCGCGCCGTCTCCAGCGTCTCGAGGTAGGCGAGCGGGGTGTCCTCGAGCATCTCGAGGCGGAGCGCGCGGTACTCGCGCCAGTCCTCGGCGCGCACGCGGCGGATCACGGCACCGTGCGCGCTCACACCAGCTGCCCGTTGACGTGCAGGTCGCCTGCCGGGAACGCGTCGGCGGGGGAGGTGACGGGCAGCATCAGCCAGCCGTGGTCCTGGTGCACGACCTCCGCCGCGCCCAGCAGCGTGAAGCCGTTGTAGTGGCCGGTGCGGTCGGCCAGCGGGATCCAGCCGTGGCGCTCGTAGTAGCCGGTGGTCGACTCGCCCGTCTCGAGGAGGCCGAACGGGACGGCGAGGCGGGCGAGTGCGCCGCGGATCCCGTCGGCGAGCAGCGTGCCGAGGCCCTGCCCCTGCCGATCCGGGTGCACGGCGACCATGCCGGTGGATCCCACGAGCAGGTCGTCGGCCGGGTCGCCGTGGCCGTCGCCGAGCTCCACGAAGATGCGCCGGATCCCCGCGTGCGCCACGATCCCGTCGCCGTCGTGCACGAGGATCCGCAGCTCGGGCTGCGCGCCCGCCCAGCTTCGCGCGCCCGCGTAGCCCTCGCGGAAGTCGGGGAACGCGAGCGCGAGGAGCGCCGCGATCGACGTGTGGTCGGCGAGGTCGAGCGCGCCCTCGCGGACGACGGAGAGGCGGGGTCCCATGGGTCGAGGGTATCGGCCGGTCACGCGGGTGTCCGGGCCCGGACCGCGGCCCGGTCGCGCGGGCCGCGCGCCCGTAGGGTTGACGGCATGACCACCCCGCAGTCCGTCTGGCAGGACAAGCTCGGCCGCCTCTCCATCCGCTGCGTGCAGATCCTGGCGGTCCTCGTGGTCGCCATCGCGATCGTGTACGCCGCCATCTCGCTCAAGCTCGTCGTGATCCCGGTGATCATCGCGCTGATCCTCGCGTGCGCCGTGCGCCCCATGGTGCTGTGGATGGAGCGCCGCGGCGTCCCCGACGCGCTCGCCGCCGTCATCGCGCTCCTCACCGGGCTCGTGCTCTTCGGCGGCGCCATCACGGCCGTCGTCTTCGGCGTGCAGAGCCAGTGGCCGACGCTCGTGAAGGCCACCAGCGAGGGCGTCGACCAGCTGCAGTCGTTCATCCAGGAGGGCGGGCTGCCGATCGACTCGGCGCAGATCGACTCCTTCCGCCAGCAGGCCGTCGACTTCCTGACCAGCAGCCAGTTCGGATCCGGCGCCATCGCGGGCGTCTCCGCCGCGGCCGAGGTCGTCACGGGCGCCGTGCTCGGGCTCGTCGTGTTCTTCTACTTCGTCAAGGACGGGCCGCGCATCTGGGCCTTCCTCATCCGCCCGTTCCGCGGTCGCGGCCGCAAGCGCGCCGTGCGCGTCGGCCACGAGGGCGCCAAGGTGCTCGGCGGGTACATCCGCGGCACGGCGACCGTCGCGCTCGTCGACACCGTGTTCATCGGCGCCGGCCTCTTCATCCTCGGCGTGCCGCTCGCGCTGCCGCTGTCGCTCGTGGTGTTCATCGGCGCCTTCGTGCCGATCGTCGGCGCCACCGTCGCGGGCATCCTCGCGGCGCTCGTCGCGCTCGTGACGAACGACCTGACCACCGCCATCATCGTGATCATCATCGTGGTCGCCGTGAACCAGCTCGAGGGCAACCTGCTGCAGCCGGTCGTGCTCGGCAACGCGCTCAAGCTGCACGGCCTGGTCGTGCTGCTGGCCCTGACCGCCGGCACGATCCTCGGCGGCATCGTCGGCGCGATCCTGTCGGTGCCGCTCACGGCCGTCGCCTGGACCGCCTGGAAGATCGTCATGGAGCCGGACGAGGAGGAGCCGGAGCCGCCGGCGCCCGCGCCGCTCGAACCGGTGGCGAAGGCCGCGCGCGGCCTCACCGCCAGGCTCACGGGACGCCCCGCCACCACCACCCGGGCCGACCGATGAGCGCCACCGGCGCCGCGTCGAGCTTGCAGCGCTCACCCGGCTTCGCGGTCGCCGCGCGCCTCGGGCACGCGGTCAACGGCCTCCTGCACCTCCTCATCGGCGTGGTCGCGTTCCGTCTCGCGACGGGCGGCGGCGGCGAGGGCCAGGCCGACCAGTCCGGCGCGCTCGGGTCCATCGCGGGATCGCCCGGCGGCCGCGTGCTGCTCTGGATCGTCGTGGTCGGCCTCCTCGGGCTGGGCCTCTGGCAGCTCGTCGAGACCGTGCTGGCACGCGGCGAGGACGCGAAGCGCACTTGGGCGGCGCGCGCGAAGGAGCTCGGCAAGGCCATCGCGTACCTGGCCATCGCGGCGACCGCGCTGCGCTTCGCGACGGGCGGATCCAGCGACTCCTCCGAGCAGACGCAGTCGCTCAGCGCGCGGCTCCTCGAGGCGCCGGGCGGCGTCGCGCTTCTCGTGATCCTCGGGCTCGCCGTCGTCGCGGTCGGCGTCTACTTCGGCTTCAAGGGCGCGACGAAGCGCTTCCGCGAGGACCTGGCCGTGCCGTCGGGCTCGCTCGGGCGGGGGATCACCGCGCTCGGCGTCGCGGGGTACGTCGCCAAGGGCGTCGCCCTCGTCGCGGTCGGCGTGCTGTTCGTCATCGGCGCGGTCACGGCCGACCCGAGCCGCGCCACCGGGCTCGACGGCGCGCTCCAGTCGCTCGCGGGACTGCCCGCGGGCGTCGCCGTGCTCGCGATCACGGGGCTCGGCCTCATCGCGTACGGCCTGTACTGCGGCGCCCGCGCGCGCTACGCGAAGCTGTGACGGGCCGTCCGGTCGTCGCGCTCGACGGCGTGCGGCCGGACGAGGTGCACGTCGTGCGGGTGTTCGCGGACACGGACGGGCAGCACGGCAACGAGCTCGGCATCGTGCTGGCGTCGCCGCGCACGGACGGCCGGGAGCAGGCGATCTCGCGGGCGCTCGGGTTCAGCGAGACGGTGTTCGTCGACGCGGTGGACGCGCCGGGCGCGGATCCGCGGGGCGCGTCGATGCGCATCCTCACGCCCGCGCGCGAGCTGCCCTTCGCCGGGCACCCGACCGTCGGCACCGCGTGGTGGCTGGCGTCGCGCGGCGCCGCGGTCGACCACCTGCGGGTACCCGCCGGGACCGTGCGCGTGGGCCGCGCCGGCGACGTGGTGCGCGTGACCGCGGATCCCGCGTGGGGCCCGGAGTTCGCGTGGCACCCCGTCGGATCCGTCGCCGAGCTCCTCGCCCTCGACCTGCCGGCGCTCGCCGCGGCGTCCGGCGTCGAGCACCTCTACGCGTGGGCGTGGATCGACGAGGCCGAGGGCGCCATCCGCTCGCGCATGTCAGCTCCCGCGCTCGGGGTCCCCGAGGACGAGGCGACCGGATCCGCCGCCCTCCGCGTGACGGCCCACCTCGGCCGCGACCTCCGCATCACGCAGGGCCGCGGCAGCGAGCTGGGCACGCGCCTCCTCGCCGACGGGCGCGCGGAGGTCGGCGGCCGCACTGTGCCGGACCGCGTGATCCCGCTGCCCTGACCCGCACGGCCGCCACGCGTTACGCCGTCGCGGTCTCCGCGTCCTCGCCCGTCGTCGGCTCCTCGCGCGGGATGACGAGGATCTCGGAGATCCGGCGCCGGTCGAGCGCCGTCACCTGGAGGGTCACGCCGTCGACGTCGACCGTGTCGCCGACCTGCGCGAGCCGGCCGAGGTTCTCGATCACGAAGCCCGCGACCGTGTCCGACGCGGAGTCGGGCAGCTTCACGCCCGTCGCCTCCTCGAAGTCCTGGAAGTTGAGGCGGCCGTCGATCGTGCCGCCGTCCTCCGCGAGGTCGCGCGCGGCCGAGTCGGTGTCGTACTCGTCGAATATCTCGCCGACGACCTCCTCCACGAGGTCCTCGAGCGTGACGATGCCGTCGGTGCCGCCGTACTCGTCCACGATCACGGCGATCTGGTGGCCCTCGGCGCGCATCATCGTGAGCGTCGGCAGCACGCGCGCGGTCGCCGGGAGGTAGGGGATCGGGCGCAGGATCTCGGAGACGGGCCGCTCGGGATCCGCCGCGATCGCCTGGTACAGGTCGCGGACGTGCACGAAGCCGATGACGTCGTCGATGGTCTTGTCGACCACCGGGTAGCGCGAGTACGGGCGGTCCTGCACGTCCAGCCCCGCCTCGCGGACCGTGCCCGTGCCGTCGAGCGCCGCGATCTCGGGCCGCGGCTTCATGACCTCGCTGAGCTGTCGGTGGCGGAGGGAGAGCACGTCGTCGAGGATCCGGCGCTCGTCGTCCGGGAGCCCCTCGTGGCTGGAGACGATGTCGCGGAGCTCCTCCTCGCTCATCTCCTCGCCGGTCTTGTGCGGGTCGCCGCCGAGCAGGCGCACGACCACGTTCGTGGAGACGGAGAGCAGCCAGATCACCGGGCGCATGAGGATCGCGAAGCCGTTGAGCACGGGCGCGACGCCGTACGCGAAGCCGGCGTTGCGCTGGATCGCGAGGCGCTTGGGCGCGAGCTCGCCGAGGACCAGGGAGAGGTAGGCGATCACGAGCGTGAGCAGGAGGGTCGCGATCGTGGACGCGAGTCCGGTCTCGAGGCCCCACGACTCGAGGATCGGGACGACGGACGGCGCGATCGACGAGGCGCCGTACGCGGCCGACGCGAACCCGGCGACGGTCACGCCGATCTGCACCGCCGCGAGGAAGGTGTTGGGGTTGCGGGCGAGCGCGGCCACCTTCTCGCCGCGGCGTCCGCGGGCGGCGAGGGCGTTGAGCTGGCCCTCGCGGAGGGTGACGAGCGCCATCTCGGTGGCGGCGAACACGCCGCCGACGAGGACGAACACCACGACCAGGACGATGTTGAGGAGGAGGTCGCCGTTCACGAGCGGGTGCCGGTCGGGCGGATCGTGCGACCGTCTCGGTGGGCGCTGGCTCGGAGGGGAGCGGAGGCGCGGAGGGTGCGGGGCGTGCCCGGGGTCGTCCGGGCGCCGGGACTGTGGCTGTCGGGAGCGGGCTCCCGCGCGGTTCTGTGCATGGACGAAGGGTACCTGAGCGGGTGGGGAAACAGCCCGGCGGGGGCCCGGCGGGAGGCGTGCCCTACGGTCGGGGCATGGATCAGCAACCGATCGGCGCCTGGGGCTGGCTCGCCCTCGCGCTCGTGAACGCCGGCCTCGCCGAGCAGAAGAACCGGTCGAGGTGGACGTGGTTCCTCGTCTCCCTGCTCCTCGGCCCGATCGCCACCCTCTTCATCGTGACGTGGGAGCGGGTGCCCGAGCATCCCGACGAGCCGCAGGGGGAGGGCCCGACGAACGGGCTGCTGGCGGTGGGCATGGGCCTGGCCGCGGCGGCCGTCGTCAGCGCCGTGGTCGCGGGGATCGGCGGCGACTCGGGGCTGTGGGTCGTCGCCGGCGCGCTCGTCGTCGTCGCGGCGGTCTCGCTCGTCCTGCACGTCCTCGCGCGCCGGCGCTGGGCGGCGATGCAGGCGGCGCGCGAGAGGGCGCCCGCGGCGGAGTAGTAGGCCCGGCCCTCAGGGACGCGCGGGCGGCGAGGCCGGTGCGTCCGCCACGAGGACGTCGGCCGCCTGCCGCGGGGCGAAGCCGGCGTCGAAGTCGCGCTCGTTCGGGATCCAGACGTCGCGCCACAGCGCGGCGTGCTCGCGGCCGAGGCGCGCGTCACGTTCCATCCCGCGGGCCGACGCCGTCGCGAGGTCCACGTCGCACCACACGGCGAGGTCGATCCATGGGCGCGCCTCGGGGTGCAGCAGGCCGATGAGGTCGACCACCAGGAGATCCGTCGCGGGCAGCGGCTCGAAAGGGCCCAGCTGCCGACGGCCCCAGTCGTAGCGGCGGAACGCGCTGGGACGCCCCGACCGGAGCGGATCCAGCACCTCGTCCACGAGCCGGAGCCGGTCGACGCCGTGCCAGTGGGAGGAGCGGCGGTGCGAGCGGGACGGGTCGAGGAAGTCGTCGCCGCGCAGGCGGACCGAGCCGGGGAGCGAGGCGGCAAGGTGACGCGCGAGTGTCGACTTGCCGGATCCGCCGTAGCCCGAGACGCCGACGACGAGCGGTTGGTCGGCCGCCGCGCGCAGGGCGGCCACGTGCCGTGTGAGCTCGGTGGCGTCCATCCGGCGAGCGTAGGGGCCAAGGCGGAGCCGCCCTAGCGGTCGCCACCGGGCGGGGTGCCGCCCGAGCCGCCGCTGCCGCCGCCCGCGGGGGCGGATCCCGCGGTCGGGGTCGTGGTCGTGTCGACGCGCGCGGTGAGCGCCACGGCGTAGCCCGCGGTCGCATCGCCCGTCACGGTCCCGAGCTGCAGGGCCCCGCCGTCGTCGCCGAACACGTTGTCGGAGTCGAGGGTCACCTGCGCGAGGTTGGCGCTGGATCCCGCGTACTCGGAGAGCGCGTAGACGCTCGCGCACGCGTCCTGCGGGAGCGCGACCTGCGAGGTCGCGACGGCCTTCGTGGAGTCGGTGATGTCGTCCACGCTCGGGTAGACCTCGAAGTGGATGTGCGGCCACCGGCCCGTGTAGCAGGCGGGGAAGATCGACGTGAAGGTCACCGATCCGTCGTCGCCCGCGACCTGCACGCCGCGGAGGTAGGTCTCCTCGGTGATCCCGTCGGAGTACATGGAGTAGCCGCCCGCAGCGTCGCAGTGCCACACGTACACGGCGGCGCCGGTGAAGGGGACGTCGCCGTTCGCGGTGTCGAGGATCGTGAGCGTGAGCGACATGGGCACGCCCGCGGCGGTGGTGCCGCCGTCGAGGCTGGAGCGGATGTCGCTGCGCACGATGCCGGAGCGCTCCAGCACGTCTGCGCCGTTGGATCCGTCGCCCGGGTAGGGGCCGGCCGTCTCGTCGGGGATCTCGCCCGTCGACGCGGCGGCGCTCGCCGTGGCGCCGGATCCCGTGGCCCCCGCGGTGCAGGCCGCCAGCGCCACGGATCCGACGCCCGCGCCGATGTACGCCAGCACGGCCCGACGGCTCAGCAGTGTGCGGAGGTCGAAGCCGGCTCCCTGGTCGACCACCTCCTCGTCGGCGCGGTCGAGCAGCCGGCCCTCGTAGGCGGGGCCGTCGGGGGTGCGGTCGGGTTCGGGGATGCGATTCACGGGCGGTGCCTCCTGGTCGGTCGTCCCGGCGGTCGGGACGGGCCCACCGTGGCGGGCGGGCCCATGCGGCGGCCATGGCGATCCGATGAGCCGGCCATGAGTCGCCGACCGGCGCGCGGACGTCTCAGCCGCGCAGCCGCGGGTAGGCGGCGAGTGTCGGGACGTGACGCGCGCTCGTGAGGAGGAAGCGGTCGGAGATCCCGCGCACGGGCCGCGACGCCGCCACCCGCATCGCGCCCCGCAGCACCCGCTGCCCGACCGCCGAGGACGGGTGGGTGATCCGCGCCCCGCCCGGCGGCAGGCCCTGCGCGCTGTCGGCGTAGCGGCGCAGCTGTCGCTCGTAGCGCGCGAACGCGGCAGCGAAGGTGTCGCCCGTGTCGGCGAGCGCGCGTCCCAGCTCGCCGGCGAGCACGTGCGCGGCGACCAGCGAGAGGGTCGTGCCCATGCCGGTGGGCCCGGATCCCCAGGCCGCGTCGCCGAGGAGCGCGATGCGCCCCTTCGACCACGTCGAGACGATCACCTGCTCCATCCGCTGCGTGTAGAACTCGTCGGGGCGCGCCTGGAAGCCGTCGAGGATCCGCTCGACCTGCCAGCCCGCGCCGCGGAAGCGCGCGCGGAGCACCGTCATCTGCGCGTCGAACGGGAGCTGCTCGAAGCCGGACGGCTCCGACTCGAACGACAGGCTCGCGCGGATCGTGCCCTCGTCGTCCGGGCGGATCGAGGCGTTGCGCGCGCCGCGTCCCGTGAGGAAGTCCCAGTAGCCCGTGTCGCCGGGGACGCGGTCGATCGTCCCGTAGGCGATGCTCACGCCGTGGTCGCGGAGCGTGGTCTCCTCGGCGAACGCCAGCCGACGGGTGCGGGAGCTGCGGCCCTCGGCGACGAGCAGGAGGTCGTAGCGCTCGCGGGATCCGCTCGCGAGCTCGACGTCGACGCCGTCCGCGTCCTGCCGCACGCCCGTCACGAAGTCGCCGTGGCGGAGCTCGACGTCGTCCCGGACCAGGTCGACGAGGATCCCCGCGAACCGCCCCCGCAGGATCTCCACCTCCGCCGTCGGCCCGTCCTCGCCCTCCGCGCGCGGGAAGGTCGCGAGGACGCGGCCCTCCTCGTCGACGAAGCGCGTGCCGTCCTCGCCCGTGAGGTTCGCCATGACGACGTCCTCGATGCCCATGCGCCGGAGCACGTCGCGGCCGAGGCCGCGCACGTCGATGTTCTGCCCGGCCTGGCGCTGCTCGGCCGAGCGCTCGAGCAGGGTCACGTCGAAGCCCTCGCGGTGCAGGCCCCAGGCGAGCGCGGGTCCGGCGATGCTGGCTCCGGTCACGAGGACCCTCGGGCGGTGGTGCGCGGTGTCGGCCATGCGGTGATCTCCTCGTGTCGTCGAGCTGCCCCGGGATCCCGGGGCACGAGTAGACTCTATGGCGTAGATGCTTCACGGTGAAGCAATCGGATCGACTCGGAGGATCACGTCATGTCCCACACCATCGCCGTCCCGGGGGACCGCTCCGTGGTGCTCGAGCGGCTGCGGGACTACACGACCGCGTTCGACGAGTCGGTGCGGCAGCTGGCTGCGGCGCTCTCGCTGCCGACGACGGACACGACGGCGCTCGCCGAGGTGATCTGGGCGGACACCGCCGGCCGGGCGCTGTCCCCGGCGCGGCTCTCGGAACGGCTCCACCTGACCTCCGGGGCCACGACCGCGCTCATCAACCGGCTGGAGGGCGGCGGGCACATCGGCCGGAGCCGGGAGAGCGCCGACCGGCGCGTGGTCACGCTGCGTCCGTCCGCCGCGTCCCAGACGCGCGTGATGGCCGTGCTGCAGGGCGCGCAGACCGACGTCGACCGGGCGCTCGACGGGTTCACCGCCGAGCAGCTCCGGACGGCGGCGGAGGTCGTGCGGGCGATCACGGAGGGGACCGCCGCGGGGACGCGCGGGATGGCGGGCGGCGGCGCGACGGGGAGCTGAGGGGCGGCGGTCCGGTCAGCCCGCGGGGACGCAGGGGCTGTCGCAACCCG
>NZ_QWGT01000002.1 GCF_003576405.1 Clavibacter lycopersici | reverse complement strand
CCGACAGCCGCTCGAGGGCCGCCCGGTCGGCGAGCAGGTCGCGGATCGCGCGCGCCCAGTCGGCGGGATCCCGCGACGGCACGAACACGCCGCTCACGCCTGCGCGCACCGAGTCCACGAGCCCCTCCGTGCGCGACGCGACGACGGGCGTGCCGCACGCCGCGGCCTCGAGCGCCACGAGCCCGTAGGTCTCCGCCGCCGACGGCATGAGCGCGAGGTGCGCGCCGGCGAGCGTCCGCGCGGTCGCCGCCCGGTCGAGCGCGCCCGTGAAGACGACGTCGTCCTCGAGCCCGAGCGAGCGGACGAGCGCGTGCAGGCTCGCCGCGTACGCGTCCCGGCCGGGCGAGACGCCGCCGGCGATCACGAGCAGGGGCCGGGTCGCGGGATCCAGCAGGGCGAGGGCCCGGAGCGCCACGTCCTGCCCCTTGAGCGGCTGGATCCGCGCGAGCAGCACGATCCGCACCCGCCCGCCGCCGCGGCCCGACGGCTCCCGCAGGAACGCCTCCTCCACTCCCGGCGCGACGACGTGCACCGCCGCGGGATCCGCGCCGTACGCCTCCACGAGCAGCCGCTTCTCCGACTCCGCGGACGCGACCACGAGGTCGGACGCGCGCACGAGCCGCCCCTCGTCCGCGAGCCGCGACGCCGGCTCCGGGGTGTCCCCCGCCACGAGCCGGCGGTTCTTGCCCGCGGACACCGAGTGCAGCGTCAGCACGTGCGGCACGCCCCACGCGCGCGCGACCGGCAGCGCCGCCACGGCCGACAGCCAGTAGTGGGCGTGCACGACGTCGGCCGGCGGCAGCGCGGCGAGCGCGTCGGCGAACGCGTCCGTGATCCCGGGCAGCTCCTCCTTCGCGAGCGGCCCGGCTGGCCCCGCGCGCAGCGACAGCAGCTCCACGCCCGGCGCGACCGCCTGCACCCCGGGGTCGGCCGGATCCGTGGCCCGCGTGATCAGCCGCACCTCGTGCCCCTGCCGCCCGAGGCTCCGCGCGAGCTCCAGGAGGTAGACGTTGAGCCCGCCGGCGTCGCCGGTGCTGGGCCTCTGGATCGGCGACGTGTGCAGCGAGACGAACGCGATCCTCATGGGCCGATCCTACGAGCGGCCGTCCACGCGCCCGGATGCGGGCGTCGACCCCGCCGCGCGGACCCGTCCGTCACGCCGACGCCGCCCGGACGGGGGCGGTGCCGCCGCGCCCCCGATCCGGGAGAATGGCCGGATGCGGTCGCCCGGCCGCACCCCCCATCCCTCTCCCTACCCCGGGATCCCCTCTGGAGGCCCGCATGACGCGCCCTGCCGGCACCGCCACCATGCAGATCGGCGAGCTCGCCGAGCGCACCGGCCTGTCGCACCGCACGCTCCGCCACTACGACGAGACCGGCCTCCTGCGTCCGTCCGGCCGCTCCGACGGCGGCTTCCGCCTCTACACCGACGAGGACCTGGAGCGCCTGCTCCTCATCCGCCGGATGAAGCCGCTCGGCTTCTCGCTGGAGGAGATGATGCGCCTGCTCGAGGTCTCGGACGCCCTCGACGCCGCAGGTCCCGACGACGACACCGCATCGCTCCGCGCGGATCTCGCCGCCTTCATCGCCGACGCCGAGGAGCGCCGACTCCGCCTGGCCGAGCACCTCGCCATGGCCGACGAGTTCCTGGACCGGCTCCGCGCGCGCTGACCCGTCCCGCCCTCTCGCCCCGACCTCGCGGATCCCCCGCCCGACCCCGCCTCGTACCATGGGGAGGTGTCGACCATCACCCCTCCCCGCGCGCCCGCCTCGGCCTCCGCCTCCCCCGTGCTGCGCGAGGCGTCCCGCCGTCGCACCTTCGCCGTCATCTCCCACCCCGACGCGGGCAAGTCCACGCTCACCGAGGCGCTGCTGCTGCACGCGCACGCCATCGGATCCGCGGGTGCCGTGCACGGCAAGCAGGGACGCAAGTCCACGGTCTCCGACTGGATGGACATGGAGAAGGAGCGCGGGATCTCGGTGAGCTCCGCCGCGATCCAGTTCACCCACCGCGACACCGTCATGAACGTCGTCGACACCCCCGGCCACGCCGACTTCTCCGAGGACACCTACCGCGTGCTCTCCGCGGTGGACGCCGCGATCATGCTCGTCGACGCCTCCCGCGGCCTCGAGACCCAGACCATGAAGCTGTTCGAGGTGTGCCGCCAGCGCCGCATCCCGATCATCACCGTCATCAACAAGTGGGACCGCCCGGGCCGCGAGCCGCTCGACCTCATGGACGAGATCAAGGAGCGCACCGGCCTCCTCCCCACCCCGCTCACCTGGCCCGTCGGCGAGTCCGGCGCGTTCTTCGGCGTGGTCGACCGCTCCACGGGCGAGTGCGTGCACTTCACGCGCACGGCCGGCGGCGCGAGCATCGCCCCCGAGACGCGCATGTCCCCCGACGAGGCCCTGGCCGCGGCCGGATCCGCGTGGACGAACGCCGTCGAGGAGAGCGAGCTCCTGCACGAGGAGGGCCAGGACCACGACGAGGAGTCGTTCCTCTCCCGCCGCACCACGCCCGTCCTCTTCGCCGCCGCGGTGCTCAACTTCGGCGTGACCCACATCCTCGACGCGCTCGACGCCATCGCGCCCGCCGCCCAGCCGCGCCCCGACGAGCAGGACCGCACGCGTCCCGTCGAGGACGACTTCTCGGGCTTCGTATTCAAGGTCCAGTCGGGCATGAACACCGCCCACCGCGACCGCCTGGCCTTCATGCGGATCTGCTCGGGCGTCTTCCACCGCGGCATGACCGTCACGCACGCCCAGACCGGGCGCCCCTTCGTCACCAAGTACGCGCAGCAGCTGTTCGGCCGCGAGCGCTCCACCGTCGAGGACGCCTACCCGGGCGACGTCGTCGGCCTGGTCAACGCGTCCAACATCCGCGTGGGCGACACGCTCTTCGACGGCGCCCCCGTCACCTTCCCGCGCCTCCCCCAGTTCGCGCCCGAGCTCTTCCGCGTGGTCCGCTCGAAGGACACCAGCACGCACAAGCAGTTCCGCAAGGGCATCGAGCAGCTGGACCACGAGGGCGTGATCCAGGTGATGCGCTCCGACCTCCGCGGCGACCAGGCGCCCGTCCTCGGCGCGGTCGGCCCCATGCAGTTCGAGGTCGTCGTGGAGCGCATGACCAACGAGTTCCGCGCGCCGCTGCGCATGGAGCCGCTCGAGTACCAGGTCGCCCGGATCACCGACGCGGCCTCCGCGCCGGCCCTCGCGAAGACCATCGGCGTCGAGGTCCTCGTCCGCTCCGACGGCACGCACATCGCCCTCATCACGACGCCCTGGCGCCTCAAGGCGATCCAGCGCGACAGCCCCGAGCTCACGCTCATCGACGCCGCGACGGCCCTGCCGGACGCGTGATGACCGCGATGCGCGCATGACCCCCTCAGCCGGTCACGGCCTCAGGGGCGGCCGGCCGGTCACGCTCCTCGGTCCGGCGGTCGACGACGAGACGCGGTGCGTCCACTACGGGTCGGCCCTCGACGTCGTCGCCCTCCGCGCCCCCTGCTGCGGCGCCTGGTACCCATGCCACCTCTGCCACGAGGCCGTCGCAGACCACCCGCTCCGGGTGATCCCCCGCGCGGAGCACCACCTGCCGGCCGCCCTCTGCGGTGTCTGCCGGAACACGATGACGGTGCCGGAGTACCTCGTTGCCGACGACTGCCCGTCCTGCGGGGCCGCCTTCAACCCCGGCTGCGCCCTGCACGCGCACCTCTACTTCGCCCCCTGACGGGGTCCGCGTCGCCACCTGACGACGAGCGCGGGTGCCCTTCCGCTAGCCGCCCGCAGGCATGTCCGCGAAGCGCGAGAAGTGCCCGTGGAACCCGACCGTGATGGTGCCCGTCGGGCCGTTGCGGTGCTTGGCGACGATGAAGTCCGCCTCGCCCGCGCGCGGGTTGTCCTTCTCGTAGGCGCTCTCGCGGTGCAGCAGGATGACCATGTCGGCGTCCTGCTCGAGCGACCCGGACTCGCGGAGGTCGGAGATGGCCGGCATCTTGTCGGCGCGCTGCTCGGGACCGCGGTTCAGCTGCGACAGCGCGATGACCGGCACCTGCAGCTCCTTCGCCATGAGCTTGAGGGCACGCGAGAACTCCGAGACCTCCTGCTGGCGCGACTCGACCTTCTTGCCGCTCGTCATGAGCTGCAGGTAGTCGATGACGACGAGCTTCAGCCCGACCTTCTGCTTCAGCCGCCGGCACTTCGCCCGGATCTCGACGAGGGTCATGTTCGGGCTGTCGTCGATGTAGAGGGGCGCGTCGTTGATGCGACCGCGGGTCTGCGCGATGGTCGTCCAGTCCCGCGCGTCCACGGTGCCCTTGCGCATGCTCTGCAGGGGCACGGAGGCCTCGGCGGAGAGCAGGCGCATCGCGATCTCGCTGCGCCCCATCTCCAGGCTGAAGAAGATGGAGGGCATGTCGTACTTGATGCTCGCCGCCCGCGCGAAGTCGAGCGCGAGCGTGGACTTGCCGAGCGCGGGACGCGCGGCGACGATGATGAGCTGCCCCGGGTGCAGGCCGTTGGTGAGCGCGTCGAGGTCGGCGAAGCCCGTGGGCACGCCGGTCATCTGGCCGTCCTTGCCCTTGGCCGCCTCGATCTCGTCGATGGCGACCGTGACCGCGTCCGTGAGCGGCACGTAGTCCTCGGCCTCGACGCCGCCGGTGACGCCGTAGATCTCCGCCTGCGCGTTGTTCACGAGGTCGACGACCTCGCCCTCGCTCGCGTAGCCCATCTGCACGATGCGGGTGCCGGCCTCCACCAGGCGCCGCAGCACCGCCTTCTCGGCGACGATGGACGCGTAGAAGCCCGCGTTGGCCGCCGTGGGCACGACGCTCGTGAGCGTGTGGAGGTAGTCCGCGCCGCCGGCCCGGCTCAGCTCGCCGAGCTTCGTGAGCTCGTCGGTGACCGCGATGACGTCCGTCGGCTCGCCGTGCGAGTACAGCGACAGGATCGCGTCGAAGATGATCTCGTGCTTGGGGATGTAGAAGTCGATCGCCCGCACCTGCTCGACCGCGTCGGCCACGGCGTCCTTGCTGAGGAGCATGCCGCCGATGGCGCTCTGCTCGGCGAGGAGGTCGTGCGGCGGCGTGCGCTCGTGACCGGCGCGCTTGTCGCGCTCGTCCCGTTCGCCGGCGAGACCCAGATGGGCGATGGACACGTGCGGCTCCCCTCGGTCGGCTGGGCGGATGCGCCCGCACGACCGTTCTAGCTCGGACCTCCGACACCGCTCGGGACGGCGTCGGCCGGACCGCTCGCGGGTCCTCGGCGACCCGTTCGACGGGCGCTGCCCCACGATATGGATCGACCCCGTGCGGCACCAAATGCACCTGTGGACGGGGGTGTGGACAAAGTGGGCGAAACGCCGGGCATCGTGTGGAGTACCTGGGGACAAGCCTGTGCACTACGAATGGATTTCGGCGCCGAATCAGCCTGTGACCAGGCACCGCGAGTTCCACACCCGATGTGGGAAAACTTGTCTGCACCAGGGCTTGAGAGTTCGTCTGCTAGGGCCGGGCCTGTGGATGGGCCTGGGGAACGAGGGCCCTCTGACCGGCTGCTTAACCGCCGATGGCGGTGGGCATCATGCCCACCGCCATCGACCTCGTGCAGCGTTACTTCGCGGCGACGACCTGCAGGCTGATCGTGGCGACGATGTCGTCACGGAGCCGGATCGTGGCCTCGTGGTTCCCGGTGGCCTTGATGGCGTTGGGGATCTCGATCTTGCGCTTGTCGACCTGGCCGATGCCGGACTCCTCGACCGCCTTGGCGATGTCGGACGTCTTGACGGAGCCGAAGAGGCGCCCGCCCTGGCCGGCCTTGACGGTGAGCTTGACGATCTTGGCCTCGAGGCGGCTCTTGAGGTCCTGCGCCTCCTCGATGGTCGCGTGCTCGCGAGCGGCACGCGCTGCCTTGATCTGCTCGATCTGCTTCTCGCCGCCGCGGCTCCAGATGACCGCGAAGCCCTGGGGCACGAGGTAGTTGCGGGAGAACCCGTTCTTGACCTCGACGACGTCTCCGGGGGAACCGAGGCCGGAGACCTCGGTCGTGAGGATCACTTTCGACATTCCATTACCCCTTAACGGCCGGAGCCGGCGTAGGGGAGAAGTGCCATCTCGCGCGCGTTCTTGACTGCGCGCGCGATGAGGCGCTGCTCCTGCACCGAGACACCGGTGATGCGACGAGCGCGGATCTTTCCCCGCTCGGAGATGAACTTGCGGAGGGTGGCGACATCCTTGTAGTCGATGACGCCGACGCGGATGGACTTCGCCGGGGCGGCGTTCTTGCCGCCCTTGGCTCCGCGGAGAGGCTTGCGGCGGTCGCCGCTGCTCTTTCCAGCCATGATTCTTCCTGTCTTTCGTACGTAGTGCGACGAGCCCTAGAAGGGCGTCTCGTCGTTGAAGTTGCCGGGGTTGGACCAGCCGCCGTCGCCGCCGCCGGAGTTGCCGCCGGAGCTCGCGGGGGTGCCCCACGGCTCCTCGGCCACCTGCTGCTGCTGGGGCTGCCCGCCGCCGAACTGGCCACGGCCACCGCCGCCGGAGTTGCCCCCGCCGCCGTTACCGCCGCCGCCGGCCGCGCGCGTGACCTGAGCGGTCGCGTAGCGGAGCGAGGGGCCGATCTCGTCGACCTCGAGCTCGATGGAGGTGCGCTTCTCGCCCTCCTTCGTCTCGTACGACCGCTGCTTGAGGCGGCCGGTCGCGACGACGCGCGATCCCTTGGTGAGCGAGGACGCCACGTGCTCGGCGAACTCGCGCCACACGCTCGCACGGAGGAAGAGGGCGTCGCCGTCCTTCCAGTCGTTGCTCGCGCGGTCGAAGGACCTCGGCGTGGATGCGATGGTGAAGTTGGCTACCGCCAGCCCGTTCTGCGTGTACCGCAGCTCCGGATCACTGGTGAGGTTGCCCACGACCGTGATGATGGTTTCGCCGGCCATCGACTACTCCCCGGTCTTCTCGCTGGAAGCAGCCTGCGCTGCCGGCTTGCCGGGCGTCGCCGGAGCGGCGTCCGTGGCGGGAGCCTGGGGTGCGGCGTCCGCGGCCTTGGACGTGGCGGCAGCCTTGCGGGCGGCCTTCTCGTCGGCGAGCTTCGCGGCGGAGGCGACCATGGCCATGGCCTCCTCGGCACGCAGCACCTTGGTGCGCATGACGGCCTCGGACAGGCCCAGCTGGCGGTCGAGCTCCTGCGTGGCCTCGCTCGTGGCGGTGAGCTGGACGACGGCGTAGATGCCCTCGTTCTTCTTGTTGATCTCGTACGCCAGTCGACGACGGCCCCAGACGTCGACGTTGTCGACGGTGCCCCCGCTGGTGCGGATGACGTTGAGGAACTTGTCGAGACTGGGAGCGACGGTGCGCTCATCGATCTCGGGATCCAGGATCACCATGAGTTCGTACTGATGCGTCACTAACCCACCTCCTTCGGACTTGAACGGTCGCAGACGATCTGCGACAGGAGGGTATGTGCATCTGTCCGCGCGGGGCAGGGGAATCCCGTTGCCGGGCGGACAACCTCGCAAGACTACCGGATGGGGAGGAGTCGCACCAGGCCGATGGCCGGGGTGACGCGGTTCAGGCCTGCTCGGCGGCCCACCACGCGACCAGCCGACGCTCGGCCTCGTCAGCGGGGAGCGGCCCCTCGTCGAGCCGCAGCTCGAGGAGGAAGCGGTAGGCGCGGCCCACGACCGGGCCAGGCGGCACGTCGAGGATCCGCATGATGGCCTCGCCGTCGAGGTCGGGTCGGACGGCCGCCATCTCCTCCTGCTCGGCGAGCTCGGCGATGCGGGCCTCGAGGTCGTCGTACGCGAAGCCGAGTCGGTCGGCCTTGCGGCGGTTCTGCGTGGTGACGTCGGCGCGCGTGAGCATGTGCAGGCGCTCGAGCTCGGGTCCGGCGTCCCGCACGTAGCGGCGGACGGCCGAGTCGGTCCAGCCGCCCTCCGTGTAGCCGAAGAAGCGGAGGTGCAGCTCGACGAGGCGCGCGACCGACGCGATGGTGTCGTTGTCGAAGCGGAGGGTGCGGAGCCGGCGCTTGGCCATCTTGGATCCGACCACGTCGTGGTGGTGGAAGGTGACGACGCCGCCGGGCTCGAGCCGGCGCGTGGACGGCTTGCCGATGTCGTGCAGCAGCGCGGCCAGGCGGAGCACCAGGTCCGGTGCCTCGCCCGGGTGACGGCTGCGCTCGTGGTCGATGGCCTGGTCGAGCACCTGGAGCGAGTGCTGGTAGACGTCCTTGTGCCGGTGGTGCTCGTCGGCCTCCAGCTTCATCGCCGGCAGCTCGGGCAGCACGTGATCCGCGAGGCCGCCCTCCACCAGGAGGTCGAGGCCCGCCCGCGGCTCGGGCGTGCGCAGCAGCTTGGACAGCTCGTCGCTCACGCGCTCGACCGAGATGTCGAGGATCCGCGGGGCCATGTCGCGGATGGCGGCGAGCGCGGCGTCGTCGAGGCGGAAGCCGAGCTGGGAGGCGAAGCGGACGGCGCGCATCATGCGGAGCGGGTCGTCGCCGAACGAGACCTCGGGGGCGACGGGCGTGCGGAGGACCTGGGCGAGCAGGTCGTCGATGCCGCCCGACGGATCCACCAGCACGACCTGCGGCAGGCGCACGGCGAGCGCGTTGACCGTGAAGTCGCGGCGCACCAGGTCCTCGTCGAGGGAGGAGCCGAACTCGACCTCCGGCTTGCGGGAGACGCCGTCGTACTGGTCGGTGCGGTAGGTCGTGATCTCGACCTGCTCCCCCTTCACGCGCGCGCCGATGGTGCCGAACGCGCGGCCGATGTCCCAGTGGGCGTCCGCGACGGGCTTCACGATCTCGAGGATCCGGTCGGGGCGGGCGTCCGTGGTGAGGTCGAGGTCGGTGGCGGCGCGGCCGAGGAAGGCGTCGCGCACCGGTCCGCCGACGAGGGCGAGCTCGTGGCCGGCCTCGTGGAAGGCGCGCGCGAGCACGGCGACCGGGGGCGATGCGGCCAGCTCGCGGAGACGCTCGAGGGCCTGTGCGACGCTGTGCATGGTCGGACAGTCTACGGCGGGGCGGCCACCGGCATCCGGCGTCCACGGCGAGCGCACACGGGCCGCGCGGGGCCAGCGCTTTAGAATCGCCAGATGCACGCCGCGCCTCGACACGACGCCGGCCCCACCCGCACGGACAGAGCCCTCCGGCTGATCCGGCGATCCGCCAGACGCACGATCTCCACCCTCGTGTGCGTCACGGTCGCCGCCGGGACGCTCGCCGCCGGGACGGTCGCGGGTCCGTCGACCCCGGCGCGCGCGGCCACCGACGGGGTGACGCTCACCGTCACCCCCGGGGACGAGGGGATCCTCACCCCGGGCCAGGACCTGGCCGTCACCGTGTCCGTCGTCAACGCGACGGAGGCCGCCGTGCCCGCGGGGCGGATCGACCTCGACCTCAACCGCACCGTCCTCGACACCCGCGCGAGGATCGACGGCTGGCTCGACACGGCGGCCTCCGACGCGAACACGCGCACCGGCCCGCGAATCGGCCGCGCGGACACCCCTGAGGTGCCCGCGGGCGGCACGGTCGACGTGGCCATCACGGTGCCGTCGGCGACCGTGGCGCTGCAGGGCAGCCGCGGCGGCTTCGGCCCACGCGGTCTCACGGCGGAGCTCGAGGCCGGCGGCGCGGACGTCGCGACCGGGCGCGGCGCGGTCGTCTGGAGCCCGGGCGCGGATCCGGCGCCCACGCCCGTCGCGGCCGTCGTGCCGCTCACCGTCCCGCCGAGCGGCTCGGACTTCGTCGACGCCGAGGCCCTCGCGAACTACACCGGGCAGGGGGGCACGCTCACCCGTCAGCTCGACGCGGTCTCCGGGCGGCCCGTGGCCGTGGGCATCGACCCGCGGATCATCGCGTCCATCCGGATCCTCGGCGCCGACGCCCCCGCGTCCGCCGTCGAGTGGCTGCAGCGGCTCCGCGAGATGCCCAACGAGACCTTCGAGCTCGCCTGGGCGGACGCCGACGTGACGGTGCAGGCGCAGGCGGGTGCCACGACCCTCCTCGCACCCACGGACACCACCTACGCCGTGCGGGCGAGCCGGTTCGCGGCGCCCGGATCGACGCCCGCCCCGAGCCCGACGCCCTCCGAGACCCCCTCCGCGACGGAGTCCCCCGCCGCGAGCGGCACGCGGGGCGGATCCGCCGTCTCCGGGGCCGCGGCGGCCGACACCGCATCCCCCGCCGAGACGCCGACCCCCGCGGAGCCCGAGCCGAGCCCGTCGCCCACGGAGCCGGCGCTCGCACCCGTGCCGAGCCTCGCCGACCTGACCGCCTGGGACTACACGATCTCCGGCGTCTCCTGGCCCGCGGCAGGCACCGTCACGTCGGACGACCTCGGGGTCCTGGCCGCCAGCGGCACCACCACAGCCATCCTCTCGAGCGGCGACGTGCAGTCCACCGGCACCGCGGCCGTCGGCGCGACCGGCACGATCGGCGACACCGCCGTGCTCGTGACGGACGCCCGCGTCTCCGCCCTCGTCGACAGCGCCCTGTCCGCGCAGACGGACGAGGCGTTCGGGATGACGCTCGCCCAGCTCTCGGCCACCCTCGCGGCCGACGCGCGAGCGGCCGACGGCCACGTGGTGGTCGCGGCCCTGGAGCGCGGCTGGGCGGCCTCGGGCGGGCGGCTGGGACAGCTGCTCGACGCGATCCAGGCGCTCCCCTTCAGCGACGTCGCGCAGGTCAGCGCCGCGCTCGGCAGCGCATCGACCCCCCTCCAGGTCGTGGACCACCCGGAGGATCCCGCGCGCGTGCAGCGGGTCGCCGACGCGATGTCGCTCGAGGCGCAGGTCGCCGCGTTCGCGAAGGCGGTGGAGCGCCCCGAGCTCATCACCGGCCAGCAGCGGATGCTGCTCCTCGCGACGCTGTCGAACCGCTGGCGCGATGATCGGGATGGGCAGGTGACCGTCCAGGACGGTTACACGGCCCAGGCCGACGCGCTGCTGGGATCGGTGGCCATCACGACGCGCCAGAACACCGTCATCAGCGACACGACGAGCCTCCTCATCAACGTCAGCAACGAGCTCGACCAGCCCGTCACGGTGCGGCTGTCGATCATCGCGGGCAGCGGCCGGATCCGCGTCGACGACTCCGCGCTCGTCACCGTCCCCGCGCACGGCAGCGCGTCGGCCCGCCCGCCCATCACCTCCATCTCGAACGGCGACGTCGTGGTGACCGCGCGGCTCACCACCGAGGACGGCTCCGTCCAGATCGGCGAGAGCGCGCCCGTCGAGCTCTTCATCCGGGCCGGGTTCGAGGCCGTCGTCACCACGCTGTTCGTCGCGGCCGTCGCCCTCCTGTTCGGCTTCGGCCTGTACCGCAGCATCCGCAAGCGCCGCCGCGCCCGCGCCCGGCAGCTCGCCGGCCTGCCCGAGGAGATCGATGACTGACCGGATCGCGCCGCCCTCCCCCGCGCAGGACGCGTCGTGACCGCCGCCCCCGCTCCCCGCGGCGGCATCGGCCGGGCCTCCGCCCTGCTCGCCTCGGGCACGTTCGTCTCGCGCATCCTCGGCTTCGTCAAGGCCATCGTGCTGCTGCAGACCATCGGCGCGACGCTCGGCAGCTCCAACGCGTTCTCCAACGCGAACCAGCTGCCGAACAACATCTACGTGATCATCGCCGGCGGCGTCCTCAACGCCGTGCTCGTGCCCCAGGTCGTCCGCGCGGCCAAGCACGCGGACGGCGGCGCCGGCTACATCAACAAGCTCGTCACCATCGCGATCGTCGTCCTCGGCGGGGTCACGATCCTCGCGACGGTCGGCGCCCCCGTGGTCTCGCGCCTCTACGCCGCCACCCTCCCGCCCGACGTCTTCGCGCTCGTCGTCGCGTTCGCCTACTGGTGCCTGCCGCAGATCCTCTTCTACGGGCTCTACGCCGTGCTCGGCGAGGTCCTGAACGCGCGCGGCTCCTTCGGCCCCTTCACGTGGGCGCCGGTCCTCAACAACGTCGTCGCCATCGCCGGCCTCCTCCTCTTCCAGGCCATGTTCGGATCCGGCAGCCGCCCGGTCGACGACTGGAGCCTCGACAAGATCGTCGTGCTGGCCGGATCCGCGACCCTCGGCGTCGTCGCCCAGGCGCTCATCCTCTTCGTCTTCTGGCGCCGCGTGGGCCTGCGGTTCCGCTTCGACTTCGCCTGGCGCGGCGTCGGCCTCGGCACCGCCGGCCGACTCGCCGGCTGGACCTTCGGCATGCTCGTCGTCACGCAGCTCGCCGGCATCGCGCAGTCGAACGTCGCGAACATCGCCGCCACCTCGGACAGCCCGTCGAGCACGATCCTGCTCAACGCCTGGCTCTTCTTCATGCTCCCGCACTCGATCTTCGCGGTCTCCATCGCCACCGCCTACTTCACGCGCATGAGCACGCACGCCGGCGAGGGCGACCACGACAGCATGCGGGCCGACCTCTCCTCGGCCGTCCGCCTCGTCGCGCTCATGACCGTGCTCTCGACCGTCCTCATCGCGGTGCTGGCCGGTCCCGTGGCACGCGTGATGGTCTCCGGCGACATCGGCGAGGTCCGCGGCTACGGGGTCGTCCTCATCGCGTTCATCCTCGGGCTCCCCGCCTTCAGCACCCTGTTCGTGCTGCAGCGCGCCTTCTACGCGCTCTCGGACACGCGCACGCCGTTCCTCATCCAGTGCGCGCAGGTCGTGCTGTTCATCGCCGGCGCGCTCGTCATCTCGCAGCAGCCGGTCGAGCTGATCGGCGTGGGGCTGGCCGTGCTGCAGACCGTCACCGTCACCGGGCAGGCCGTGCTCGCGGCCGTGCTCCTCCGCCGGCGCATCGGCCGCATCGACGGGCGCCGGATCCTCCGCAGCGCCGTCCGCTTCGTCGCCGCCGCCGTGCCGACCGCGCTCGTCGGCATCGGCCTCCTCTCCCTCGTCTCGGGCGGCGCGTTCGAGGGGGTGAGCGTCGCGTCGAAGGGGCAGGCGCTCCTCGTCGGGATCCCGCTGGCCGCCGTCATGACGGCCGTCTACCTCGCCGCCCTCGCCGCCATGCGCTCCTCCGAGCTGCAGCAGCTCGCAGGCCCCGTGATGCGCCGCATCCGCCGCCGCTGACCCGCCCGCGCCACCCTCCGTCGCCACCCGGTGGAGCCGGAGGAATAGCCGCTACCGTGGGTCTGTTGCAGAGGTGAGCGGGCACCGGGAAGGCGCCCCGCCGAGCAGTGGAGGAGAAGCCGTCGTGCGTCAGATCATCATCATCGGTTCGGGTCCCGCGGGATACACGGCCGCCATCTACGCCGCGCGCGCCAACCTCACGCCCCTCCTCATCGCGAGCTCGGTCGAGGCCGGCGGCGAGCTCATGAACACCACCGAGGTCGAGAACTACCCCGGCTTCACCGACGGCATCCAGGGCCCCGACCTCATGATGGCGATGCAGGCGCAGGCCGAGCGCTTCGGCACCGAGGTCGTCCTCGACGACGTCACCTCGGTCGAGCTCACGGGCGACGTCAAGCGCGTCACCCTCGGCAACGGCGACGTGCACGAGTCGCTCGCCGTCATCGCCGCCACCGGGTCCGCGTACCGCAAGCTCGGCCTCCCCGCGGAGGACCGCTTCAGCGGCCACGGCGTCTCCTGGTGCGCCACGTGCGACGGCTTCTTCTTCCGCCAGAAGACCATCGCGGTCGTCGGCGGCGGCGACAGCGCCATGGAGGAGGCCACGTTCCTCACGCGCTTCGCCGAGAAGGTCTACGTGATCCACCGCAAGGACTCGTTGCGCGCCTCCAAGATCATGCAGGACCGCGCGTTCGAGAACCCGAAGATCGAGTTCATGTGGAACGCGCAGGTCGTGGACATCACGGGTGGCGAGAAGGTCGAGGGCGTCGTCCTCGAGGACACCGTCACGGGCGAGCAGCGCCCGCTCGCGCTCGAGGGCCTGTTCATCGCCATCGGCAACGACCCGCGCACCCACCTCTTCCACCAGCAGCTGGAGCTCACCACGGAGGGCACCATCGCCGTCGAGGGCCGCTCCTCCCGCACGAACCTGCCGGGCGTCTTCGCCGCCGGCGACGTGATCGACCCGACCTACCGCCAGGCCGTCACCGCAGCCGCCTCGGGCACCGTCGCGGCGCTCGACGCGGAGCACTTCCTCGCGTCCCTGCCCGACACCCTGCTCGACGCCGCCTCAGACGGACCGGACGGCGCCGCGGGCCACGGCGCCCCGGCGGCCGGCAGCGCGGTGGATCCCGACGGCGAGCTCGTCGGCGCCGAGCAGCGGTAGTCCCCGGCGCGACGCCGCGCCCCTCATCACCGAAGGATCCGGGAACCACCCGGGCCGCAGAACCACACGAAGGAGCATTCATGTCCCACTCCCGCGACGTCACCGACGCCAGCTTCCAGGCCGACGTCCTCGACGCCGAGAAGACCGTCATCGTCGACTTCTGGGCGCCCTGGTGCGGCCCCTGCAAGGCCGTCTCCCCCGTCCTCGACCAGATCGCCGCCGAGAACCCCGGCATCGAGCTCGTCAAGATCGACGTCGACGACAACCCCGAGATCGCCATGAAGTACAAGATCACCTCGATCCCGGCCATGAAGGTCTTCCAGAAGGGCGAGGTCGTCAAGACCGTCATCGGCGCCAAGCCGAAGCCGGCCCTCGAGCAGGAGTTCGCCGACTTCCTCAAGTAGCACCCGTTCGCGCGACGAGCACCACCGGAGGGCCCGGCACCGCGAGGTGCCGGGCCCTCCGTCGTCCGACGGAGTCCGTGGGAGTCCGCCGCGTGCGTCGCTGGCAGGCCACCGGGATCACGGGCCGCCGCCCGTTAGGCTGGTCGGCAATCGGACAGTGAGAGACGTGACGTGACACCTGCAGGCAGCCCCCGCGAATCCGCGGGCACCAACCTCGACCCCTGGTTCCCCCACTACGCGGAGAGGACCTCCGGCCTGAGCGCCTCCGAGGTCCGCGCCCTCTTCGCCGTGGCCTCCCGCCCCGAGGTCGTCTCGCTCGCCGGCGGCATGCCGTTCGTCTCCGCCCTCCCGCAGGAGCTCATCGTCACCGCGATGGAGAAGGTCATGCGCGAGCGCGGGCCGGTCGCCCTCCAGTACGGGGGTGGCCAGGGCACGCCGGAGCTCCGCGAGGACATCCTCGAGATCATGGCGCTCGAGGGGATCCGCGGCAGCGTCGACGACATCGTCACGACCACGGGCTCGCAGCAGGCCCTGGACCTCGTCACCAAGCTCTTCATCGACCCGGGCGACGTGATCCTCGCCGAGGCCCCCAGCTACGTCGGCGCCATCGGCGTCTTCCGCAGCTACCAGGCTGTGGTGGAGCACGTCGTCATGGACGACGACGGTCTGGTGCCCGAGGCGCTCCGCGAGGCGATCGCCAGGATCCGCGCCGAGGGCCGCACCATCAAGTTCCTCTACACGGTCCCCAACTTCCACAACCCGGCCGGCGTCACGATGTCCGCCGCCCGCCGACCGGAGATCCTCGAGATCTGCCGGTCGAACGACATCCTCGTGCTCGAGGACAACCCCTACGGCCTGCTCTGGTTCGACCGCCCCGCGCCCGACGCCATGCGCAGCCTCGACGACGAGGGCGTCATCTACCTCGGTTCGTTCTCCAAGACGCTCGCACCGGGCTTCCGCGTCGGCTGGGCGCTCGCCCCGCACGCGATCCGCGAGAAGCTCATCCTGGCCCAGGAGTCGGCTGTCCTCTCCCCCAGCTCGTTCAGCCAGCTGATCATCTCCGAGTACCTGCACGCCTCGGACTGGAAGGGGCAGATCGACACCTTCCGCGGCGTGTACCGGGAGCGGCGCGACGCCACGCTCTCCGCCCTCCAGGAGCATCTCCCGAGCCTGTCGTGGACGGTGCCGAACGGCGGCTTCTACGTCTGGCTCAAGCTCCCCGAGCAGCTCGACTCGAAGCAGATGCTCCCCCGCGCGGTCACCGCGCTCGTCGCCTACACACCGGGTACGGCCTTCTACGCCGACGGCCGCGGCCGCG
Organism: Clavibacter lycopersici; assembly: GCF_003576405.1. Lineage (GTDB taxonomy): Bacteria > Actinomycetota > Actinomycetes > Actinomycetales > Microbacteriaceae > Clavibacter > Clavibacter lycopersici. Next base: position 25,475 of record NZ_QWGT01000002.1, on the reverse strand, counting down.
ATGCCATCCGGCTGTCGTTCTGCTATCCCACGCCCGAGCGCATCCGCGAGGGCGTCCGCCGCATGGCCGGCGTCATCGACGACGAACTGGATCTCCTCTCCACGTTCTCCGGCACGGGCGCGCTCTCGTCGCGCCCGACGACCTCCGTCGTCACCCCGCCGCCCGACCTCGACTGACCCTCCGCCCCGCCCCGCCCCGCGTCCACGGACACCGACCGAAACCGGATCGAGCATCATGACCGCACACGAGCCCCTCTCCGTCGTCGTCCTGGCCGGCGGGATCTCCCACGAGCGCGACGTGTCGCTGCGCAGCGGTCGTCGCGTGGCAGATGCCCTGCGCGGCGCCGGTGTCGTGGCCTCCCTGCGCGATCCCGACGCCACGCTGCTCGACTTCCTCCGGGACACGCCTCCCGCGGTCCTCTGGCCGGTGCTCCACGGTGCGAGCGGTGAGGACGGTGCCCTCCTCGGCCTGCTCGAGCTCGCCGGCGTCCCCTACGTGGGCTCCTCCGCGCGATCGGCGCGCCTCGCCTGGGACAAGCCCACCGCCAAGGCGCTGGCCGAGTCAGCCGGCATCCGCACTCCGCGGTCCGTGACCCTGCCGAAGGACACGTTCCGGGAGCTGGGGGCCGCGGCCGTGCTGCGTCTCGTGACCGAGGCGATGCCCGCTCCGTACGCCGTCAAGCCCGCCCGCGGCGGCTCGGCGCAGGGCGTGACCATCGTCCATGACGCGGACGCGCTCCCCCGGGCCATGGTCGACGCGTACACCTACGGCGACGTCGCGCTCATCGAGCAGCTCGTCGAGGGGACGGAGGTAGCGATCGGCGTCCTCGACACCGGCGACGGACCGGCGGCCCTGCCGGCGACGGAGATCGTCCCGACGTCCGGCGTGTACGGCTACGAGGCGCGGTACAACGCGGGCCTCACCCGCTTCTTCACGCCCGCCCGCATCTCCGCGGAGGCGGCGTCTGCGGCCGCAGAGGCAGCCGTGGGGATCCACCGCGCCCTCGGCATCGGACAGATGTCGCGCGTCGACCTCATCATCGACGCGGCCGGTGAGCCGTGGTTCCTCGAGGTCAACGTCATCCCCGGTCTGACCGAGACCTCGCTGCTCCCGCAGGGCCTCGCCGCTGCGGGCGTCGAGGTGGGCGACCTCTACCGCCGCCTCGCCGAGGCAGCCCTCGGAGCGACGACCGCCCGCTGACACCCCGCGTCACTTCGCGCAGCCCCGGGATGCCCACACGGCACCTGCGGCGTCAGCTGGCGTCGGCGTCCGGGACACCCATCTCCTGCGCTATCCGCGTGAGGTCGCCCACGGTCGCGAAGTCGATGACGATCTGGCCCTTCTGCGCCGACATCGTCACCCGCACGCTCGTGTTGAGGTGATCCCCGATGCGCTGGGCCGTCTCGTCCAGATGGGCATTGCGCGCTGAACTGGCGCTCTTCCGCGGCTTCACCGTCCGCTGCCCGCGCTGCGCAGCCGCCTCCGCCGCACGGACGGAGAGATCCTCGTTCACGATCTTGTCGGCGAGGTATCGCATCGCCTCCTCGTCGCCGGACGAGAGGATCGCGCGCGCGTGGCCGGCGGACAGGACCCCCGACGCGACGCGGTGCTGCACGTCCTCGGGTAGCCGCAGCAGGCGGATCGTATTCGTGATCTGCGGCCGCGACCGCCCCAGGCGCTGCGCGAGCTCATCCTGCGTGATCGCGAAGTCCGCCAGCAGCTGCTGGTACGCGCTCGCCTCCTCCAGCGGATTCAGCTCCGACCGGTGCAGGTTCTCGAGCAGGGCGTCCCGGAGCATGGACTCGTCGGCGGTGTCCTTGATCACGGCGGGGATGGTGTCGAGCCCCAGTTCCTTGGTGGCGCGTAGCCGCCGCTCCCCCATCACCAGCTCGTAGCGCGCACGCCCGTCCCCGTCGGCTCCCAGCGGGCGCACGACGATCGGCTGCAGCACTCCGTACTCGCGGATGGAGACCATGAGCTCCTGCAGCTCGTCATGACGGAAGTCCGTGCGCGGCTGCTGCGCGTTCGGAGTGATGTCCGACGGATCCAGGTTGGCGAGCCGCGCGCCAGGGACCGCGACGAGGTCCGTGTCACCCGGAGTGGCGGCCGAGTTCGCCTGGATTCCGCTGGGCGCGCCGGCACCGATGCTGTCCGGGAAGAACACATCCACGGGTCGGCTGCGCTCGTCGGAGGTCGGGATGAGGGCGCCGATGCCGCGTCCCAGGCCGGTTCTCTTGGTTGCCATTACTTCTGGGCTCCTCGGTGTGCGATCTCGGCCGCAGCCTCCAGGTAGGAGAGCGCGCCGGGGGAACTGGGGTCGTAACTGATGACGCTCTGGCCGTAGCTGGGTGCCTCGCTGATGCGCACAGACCGCGGGATGAGCGTGGTGAGCGTCTCGCGCGGGAAGTGCTCGCGCACCTCCGCGGCGACCTGCTGGGCGAGGTTGGTGCGCCCGTCGTACATCGTCAGCAGGATGGTGGACATCGCCAGATCGGGGTTGAGGTGCTGCGCGATGAGTTCGATGTTGGAGAGCAGCTGGCTCAGCCCCTCCAGCGCGTAGTACTCGCATTGGATCGGGATCAGCACCTCCTTCGCGGCACTGAACGCGTTGATCGTCAGCAGGCCCAGCGATGGCGGGCAATCGATGAGGACGTAGTCGAAGTCACGGCCGTGGTCCGAGGCGAGGAAGGCGTCCAGCGACCGCCGGAGTCGGCGTTCGCGGTGCTCGAGGTTGACGAGTTCGATCTCCGCTCCGGCGAGATGGATCGTCGCGGGGACGCAGAAGAGCGTGTCGAACTCCGGGCTGCCCTGCACGGCGTCCTGGATCGGCGCATCGGCGACGAGCACGTCGTAGACGCTCGTCAGATCGCTGGAGCGGTCGGCGCCCAACGCGGTCGAGGCATTGCCCTGCGGATCCAGATCGATGACGAGCGTGCGTGAGCCCGACTTCGCGAGGGCCGCGGCCAGGTTCACCGTCGACGTGGTCTTTCCGACGCCACCCTTCTGGTTCGCGATGGTGAAGACGCGGGTGCTCGTCGGTCGCGGTAGGACCAGACCAGCCAGCGCCTTGCGCCGCCGGCTCGTCTCAGACAACTCGCGAGCGATCGGGCTGAGGTCGTCATCCATGGGTTGCCCTCGATCCGTCGGCGTCGGCTGTCGTCGCGCGGCACTTGACCACATGTTTCACGTGGAACATAACCGCCCGCCTACTGTCGTGCGACCCGAATCCCGTTCTGACCGGGAAGTTCGATACCAACCCCCTGCTACGGCAGGTCATGCGACACGCGCCCGGATCACGCGAGTCACTTCCTTGACCTCTCCCGAGCCGAGAGTGAGGACCTCCACGTCCTCGAGGTGGTGCTTTCGGATGGCCTTGCTCGCCGCTTCGACTTCCTTCTCAGCGTTCGCACCCTTCATCAAGACCAGCTCTCCCCCCGTCTTCACGAGCGGAACGGTCAAGGGGATCAACTTGGAGAACGCACTGACGGCTCGCGCCGTCACCTGATCCAGCGAGAGATCCTGAGCCACATCCTCGGCACGCGCGCGCTGCACCAGCACGTTGCTCAGATCGAGGTGACTGACCTGCTCCTCCAGCCATGCGACACGGCGCTCCATGGGTTCGATCAAGACGAACTGCACATCCGGCCGGGCGATGGCGAGGACGAGCCCAGGCAATCCCGCACCGGTACCGACGTCGCCGACGAGGCCGGGCCGCAGCAGCGGCGCGACCAGGACCGAGTTGAGGATGTGTCGCGTCCAGAGGCGTGGGGGTTCCAGTGGACCTATCAGCCCCAGTTCCTCGCCCCTCTCCCCCAACTGGGACGCGAATTCGCGCGCCACGAGGATGCGGTCTCCGAAGAGCGCCTCAGCGACGGCTGGCTCGCGTTCGATGACGGCGTGGTCAGGCATCGGGTGTCCATCCTGTGATCGGTCGCTCTGCACTACCGGCAGCTAGGTCGGATCGCCACATCGCGGTCTTCGTCGATGTCAGCTGCCCGTGCGAGTTTAGCGTTGATCGCCGACACTCCTGCGTCGAGGCCGGCGCCGACGCGCGGCCATAGGGCGGAGCACCGATCCACAGCGCGAACGGTTTCACGTGAAACCAATCTGTTAGTCGGCGTCGCTACGCCTTCGCGGAAGTCCCGTCGCCCATCTGCGACAGTCCAGGTCCTCCGGCCAGCAGCGGCTCCAGAGTGCTCCGTGTTTCACGTGAAACATGTGAACCCCGCGCGCCGTCACCGAGATGATCGACGTAGTCCTCGTTCCTTCCGGTCATAACCTGCACGACCAGCAAACGTGGTCGGAGCAGGAGCACGATGCAAGATCTGCCCGATAGGACACCAGACGGCAGCTGACCGGAGATGCCGAGAGCCACGTCACCAGGAGCCAGATGCAACAATGTCCCGGAGACGAAGACACCCTGAGCGGCTATCTTGATAACACGCTCGTGCCATCACAGCCGCTGGTCGTCTATTGCCCACTGACGAAGGAGGCCCGGTCCGATGGGACCGGGCCTCCCCGCGATGTCTGTGCTGCCTGCGGCTCACGCCTTGGTGATCACCGTGTGACGATCTCGACCTTCACCCTCGGACTCCGACGTGTAGCCACGTTCGGAGACGATGTCGTGCACGAGCTTCCGCTCGTACGACGACATCGGCGGAAGCGACGCACTCGCGGACCCGGCCGAGATGCGCTCGATGGCGCGATCGACCAGTTGCGCCAGCTCCACCTGACGGGCGTCTCGAGATCCTCCGACATCGAGGATCAGACGGCTGAACACGCCGGTCTTGTTTTGCACGGCCAGGCGGGTCAGCTCCTGGAGCGCCGTGACGGTCTCGGGATCGGACAGCAGGCGCAGGTCCTCGGAGTCCGCCGCGTCGACGGACACGTACGCGCGGCCGCCGCGCTGATCGATGTCGATGTCGCCGTCCAGGTCGCAGATGTCGAGGAGCTCCTCGATGTAATCCGCCGCGATGTCACCTTCGTCTGCCCCAGAGACCACGACCTCGGCCGGGTTCCCTTCCGCGGGGGACACCGCGGTCTCCTCGGCCTCCGTCGACGCGCCGACAGGGTCGATGCCATTCGCCACGTCGGTCATCGGCTCTTGGATCCCGCCTGCTTCTTGGCCCGGTTCTTGCCGACCGGCTGCTGACGCTGAGCCGGCTTGCGCTCCTCCACGACGATGGTGGACGACTCAGTGGACGCCTCAGGTGCGACGAGCTTGCCCTTGCGAGCCAGACGCGCCTCACGCGCTCGTGCCGCCTCGCTGCCGGGCGTGGGCATGTTGCGGATGACGAGGAACTGCTGGCCCATGGTCCAGAAGTTCGAGACGAGCCAGTAGAACATGACGCCGAGGGGGAATGCGATGCCGGACACCGCGAAGACCAGGGGGAGGATGTACAGCAGGATGCGCTGCTGCTTGAACATCGGGCTGGCCTTGGTCTCCTCGGACATGTTCTTGGCCATGATCTGCAGCTGCGTGATGAACTGCGACGCGCTCATGAGGATGACCATGGTCGTCGCGATCACGATGACCGTGATGTTGCCGTTGGCCGTGGAGATGGCCGACTGCAGGGGAGCGCCGAGGAACGACGACTCGCCGAACGAGCGGGAGAGCTGCGCGTTGAGCAGCCCGATGCCCGGGAGCTCCTCGACGGCCGCCCGGTGGAGCACCGAGTACAGGGAGAAGAAGATCGGCATCTGGAGCAGGAGCGGGAGGCAGCTGCTGAGCGGGTTCGTCCCGGTGTCCTTGTAGAGCGCCATGGTCTCGCGGGACATGGCCTCACGCGAGAACTGGTCCCGCTTGCCCTTGTACTTGTCCTGGATCTTCTTCAGCTGCGGCGCGACCTCCATCATGCGGCGCTGGTTCTTGATCTGCCGGACGAAGATGGGGATGAGCGCCGCGCGCACCACGAGCACCAGGCCCACGATGGAGAGCACCCAGGTGGCGCCGTTGTCGGGATCCAGCCCGAGGGTGGTCCAGAGCGTGTGGAAGCCGACCAGGATGAGTTCGATGACCCACTTGATCGGCCACAGGATCGTTCCGAGGAAGTCCATGAGGTGGTCGTTAGCCCTTTCCGTGGCTGGGTGCGACGACGAATCCGAGCCTCGTGCGCCGGTAGTGCTGGACCCGACGAGCCGGGACGTCGTCGATGCCGCCCTCCGCCCAAGGGTGGCAGCGGCATACGCGCCATGCGGCGAGGAAGCCCCCGCGCACGAGCCCGTGCTCCTGGACCGCCTCGAGGCCGTACGCGGAGCAGGACGGGTAGTACCTGCAGACCTCCCCGTAGAGAGGAGAGACCACACGCCGGTAGAGGCTGATGAGGGCGATGGCCGCGTTCCGGGGCGCCAGGACGATGGAGGTCAGTGCCCTCTTCATGTCGTCCTCACGGCCCGCGTCACGGCTGATGCGATCTCCTCCTGCAGGGTATCCCACGGAGTCTCCTCCATGCCTGGCAGTACGCGGATCACGACCGACACACCGGATGGGAGCGTCGGGAGGAGGCCCGCCGAGACCGCCTTCAGACGCCGACGGATCAGATTCCGCGTGACGGCGTTGCCCACCTTCTTCGACACGATGAACCCGAAGCGGGTGGGGGTGCCATCGGCACCGCGGAGCGCGCAGACGACGGCTGTGCCGGTAGACGACCGGCGTCCCCGCCTGACGACGGTGCGGTAGTCCGCACCGCTCGTCACGCGGTTCCGCCGGGCGAGCACGTGCTACGCAGAGAGCTCGGTGCGCCCCTTGCCACGGCGGGCGGCGAGGATCGCACGGCCGGCGCGGGTGCGCATGCGGAGGCGGAAGCCGTGCTTCTTGGCCTTCTTGCGGTTGTTCGGCTGGAAGGTGCGCTTGCTCACGGTGAGTCTCCACTCAGGTTGGTCCACGGGGCCGACGAGTGCGGCTGGGAAGATGGGGCAGCCTCGAGGGGCTGGGTCAACTGCCTAAATCTACGGGCCGGGCGGCCTGCGGTCAAACCCGAGAGCGGGATCGTGATTATCCACACGGACCGGCCATCGGCCGGTATCGACATGCCGTCATCGATAGGGTCGATTTGTCCTGATCTCCGACTGTGGCTACCGTGTGGCGTGGCCGCGACGCGTCGGGGATCGCCCGCGCGGTGCTGACGGCCCGTTCGCACACAGGGTGGATAACCCTGTGAGTAACTATGCTGTCCGCGGTCGCGGTACCCGGATGGTCCGCACCCTCGGAGCCTCCGGGGACGGACGCCGCATGCATGACCGCGACGCCCTTCCAGCGTCGACAGCAGTCCGCGCACCGCGTGGCGGCCCCGGCACCAGCCGCGGGACCGAGCCTGGTGACGGCAGATGGGGAAACATGTCCGACCGCTCCGACCCGACGCACGCGATCTGGCAGAAGGTGCTCTCCGCCCTCACGGCGGACGACCGGATCACCCCGCAGCTGCACGGCTTCATCAGCCTGGTGGAGCCCAAGGGCGTGATGACCGGCACCCTCTACCTCGAGGTCCCGAACGACCTCACCCGCGGGATGCTCGAGCAGCGCATCCGCGTGCCCCTGCTGAACGCCATCGGCTCGCTCGACGAGGCGGCCGGCGTCAGCAACTTCGCCATCGTGGTCAACCCCGAGATCGCGCAGGACGCGTTCGCCCAGCACCCCGAGCCCGCGGAGCAGCCGTACATCGAGACCCCGACCATCACCGCGCCCACGGACAACCCGGGCCTCCCGGCGTCCCCCTCCCGCGGCGACTCGCGTCTCAACCCGAAGTACGGCTTCGACACGTTCGTCATCGGCGGCTCCAACCGCTTCGCCCACGCGGCGGCGGTCGCGGTAGCCGAGGCGCCGGCCAAGGCGTACAACCCCCTCTTCATCTACGGCGACTCCGGCCTCGGGAAGACCCACCTGCTGCACGCCATCGGCCACTACGCCATCAGCCTGTACCCCGGGATCCGGGTGCGGTACGTGAGCTCCGAGGAGTTCACCAACGACTTCATCAACTCGATCGCCAACAACCGGTCGTCGCTGTTCCAGTCGCGCTACCGCGACAACGACATCCTGCTCATCGACGACATCCAGTTCCTCCAGGGCAAGGACTCCACCCAGGAGGCCTTCTTCCACACCTTCAACACGCTGCACGACCACAACAAGCAGGTGGTCATCACGAGCGACCTGCCGCCGAAGCACCTCACGGGCTTCGAGGACCGGATGCGCTCGCGCTTCGAGTGGGGCCTCATCACCGACGTGCAGGCGCCCGACCTCGAGACGCGCATCGCGATCCTGCGGAAGAAGGCGCAGAGCGAGAAGCTCCAGGTGCCGGACGACATCCTCGAGTACATGGCCACCAAGGTCACCTCGAACATCCGCGAGCTCGAGGGCACGCTCATCCGCGTCACGGCGTTCGCGAGCCTGAACAAGACGCCCGTGGACCTCGCGCTCGTGCAGACGGTGCTCAAGGACCTGATCACGCTCGACGAGGACAACGTCATCGCGCCGGTCGACATCATCAACCACACCGCGGCCTACTTCAAGCTCACGGTCGACGACCTCTACGGCTCGTCCCGCTCGCAGGCGGTCGCCACCGCGAGGCAGATCGCCATGTACCTGTGCCGCGAGCTGACGAACCTCTCGCTGCCCAAGATCGGCCAGCTGTTCGGCAACCGCGACCACACGACGGTCATGTACGCCAACAAGAAGATCACCGAGCTCATGAAGGAGCGGCGGTCGATCTACAACCAGGTGACCGAGCTCACGAGCCGCATCAAGCAGAACCACCGCTACAGCAAGATGTGACGCCCGCTGGGCGTGCTCGAGCGTGCCAGGCGAGAGGAAGGGGTCGGACCGCGGGGTCCGGCCCCTTCTGCGTGCACGGAGGCCGGCGCACGACGTCGGACGACGTCGAACCAGGGGTCATGCGGCCGCGCACGAGCTCGGATCCGTCCTGGAGCGCCGTTCCCCACAGTGTGCACAGAGTGTGGATAACTGTGGAGAACCGCCGGAGCGGATGTGGGTTCGCGGACCGCGCCTGTGGAACCGGCGTCGTGGCGGCGGCGCCGTTCCGCCGAGTCCCCAGGCCGCTCCACACCCGTCCCACAAGTTCCAGACGTGTAGTTCCCGCTCAACCACCGGGACGCGGGGAGTTGTCCACAGATTCCACAGCGGTTAAGACTATTGATCCTTAAACCCTTCATTGGATGTCGCCCAAGAACCTCAGGGTGTGGACGGATCCCGGGTCCCGGGTGCCCCCCACGGCACGGCTAGCATTGACCGACAAATCTTCCGCTCATCGAGGGGTCCACAACGTGAAGTTCCAAGTCAACAGGGACGTCTTCAGCGAGGCGGTGTCCTTCGCCGTCAAGCTCCTGCCGCAGCGCACGACCCTCCCGATCCTGAGCGGTGTGCTCATCGAGGCGACCGAGGACGGACTGACGCTGTCGTCGTTCGACTACGAGGTCTCGGCTCGCACGCAGATCCAGGCGGACATCGAGGAGCCCGGCCGCGTGCTGGTCTCCGGGCGTCTGCTCGCGGACATCGCCAACCGGCTCCCGAACGCCCCGGTGCGGTTCACCACCGAGGAGTCGAAGATCAGCGTGTCGTGCGGATCGGCGCACTTCACGCTGCTGAGCATGCCCGTCGAGGAGTACCCGACGCTGCCGCAGATCTCGGAGCAGTCGGGGCTCCTGCCGGCCGAGCAGTTCGCCGCTGCCGTCTCGCAGGTCGCGGTCGCCGCGTCGCGGGACGACGTCACGCCCGTCATCACGGGCGTCCAGCTCGAGGTGGGGGAGACGAGCCTCGGCCTCATCGCCACCGACCGCTACCGCGTGGCCGTGCGCGAGATCGACTGGGACGGCGGCGACTCCACGTCCGACGGGACCAGCCGCACCGCGCTGGTGCCGGCCCGCACCCTCCAGGAGATCGGCAAGACCTTCGGCCACAGCGGGACCATCTCGGTCGCCATCACTGACACGGACGACCGCCAGCTCATCGCCTTCAGCGCCGACAGGAAGACCGTCACCTCGCTGCTGATCCGGGGCAACTTCCCGCCCGTCAAGCGCCTCTTCCCCGAGACGGTCGACAACTACGCGGTCATCAACACCGCCGACCTGATCGAGGCGACGCGACGCGTGCAGCTGGTGCTCGAGCGCGAGGCCGCCCTGCGCTTCACCTTCACGATCGACGGGCTCACGCTCGAGGCCATCGGGTCCGAGCACGCGCAGGCATCGGAGAGCATCGACGCCCTCCTCACCGGCGTCGACACCGTGGTGTCGCTGAAGCCCCAGTTCCTGCTGGACGGCCTCGGCGCCGTCCACTCCGAGTTCGTCCGCCTCTCGTTCACGAAGACGGACAACCCCAACAAGCCCGGCCCCGTGCTCATCACGAGCCAGTCCTCCAAGGACCAGGCCGGCGCTGACAACTACCGGTACCTGCTGCAGCCGAACCTGCTGCTGCGCTAGACCGCGATCAAGGAGAGAACATGCACATCGGACTCGTCGGACTCGGCAAGATGGGCGCCCGCATGCGCGCGCGCCTCGAGGCGAACGGCATCGAGGTGACCGGCTACGACACGAACCCCGACGTCTCCGACGTGGCCACCCTCGAGGACCTCGCCGCTGCCCTGCCCACCCCGCGCCTCGTCTGGGTCATGGTCCCGGCCGGCAAGGTCACGCAGAACGTCGTGGGCGACCTCGCCCGCATCCTCCAGCCGGGCGACCTCGTGATCGACGGCGGCAACTCCAAGTTCACGGACGACTTCGCGCACGCCGGTCTCCTCAAGGAGAAGGGCATCGACTTCGTCGACGCCGGCGTCTCGGGCGGCGTCTGGGGCCTCGAGAACGGCTACGGCCTCATGGTCGGCGGCCCCAAGGAGCAGGTCGAGCGGGCGATGCCGGTCTTCGACGCGCTGCGTCCTGAGGGTCCGCGCGAGGAGGGCTTCGTCCACGTCGGCGACTCCGGCGCGGGTCACTACGCGAAGATGGTCCACAACGGCATCGAGTACGCGATGATGCAGTCGTTCGCGGAGGGCTACGAGCTCCTCGCGGCGCGCACGGACATCATCAAGGACGTCACCGGCACGTTCGAGGCCTGGCAGCGCGGGACGGTCGTCCGGTCCTGGCTGCTCGAGCTCCTGGTCAAGGCGCTCAAGGAGGACCCGGGCTTCGCGGACATCGAGGGCTTCGTGCAGGACTCCGGCGAGGGCCGCTGGACCATCGAGGAGGCCCTCGACAACGCGGTGCCCATGCCCGCCATCAGCGCGTCGATCTTCGCGCGCTTCTCCTCCCGCCAGGAGGACTCCCCGGCCATGAAGGCCGTCGCGGCGCTGCGCAACCAGTTCGGCGGCCACTCGGTGCAGAAGAAGTCCTGACCACCGGATGATCGTCCGTCACCTCTCCCTGGGTGACTTCCGCAACTACACCCGCGCGGACGTCGAGCTCCTGCCCGGTGCCACCCTCTTCGTGGGCAGCAACGGGCAGGGCAAGACGAACCTGGTGGAGGCGCTGGGCTTCCTGAGCACGCTCGGGTCGCACCGCGTCTCCACCGACCAGGCACTGATCCGCCAGGGTGCGGAGTCCGCGGTGATCCGGGCCCTGCTGCAGCACGCGGGCCGTGAGCTCCGGGTCGAGGTGCAGATCAACCGCACCGGGGCGAACCGGGCGCAGGTGAACAGCACGCCGACCAAGCCGCGGGAGCTGCCGCGGTACTTCTCGAGCGTGCTGTTCGCGCCGGAGGACCTCGCGCTCGTGCGCGGGGACCCGTCGGGCCGGCGACGGCTGCTCGACCAGCTGCTCGTGCTGCGCACGCCCCGGCTCGCGGGCGTCCTCTCCGACTACGACCGGGCGCTGAAGCAGCGCAACACCCTGCTCAAGTCGGCCCGCGCTCGCGGGATGAAGCCGGACCAGCTCGGCACGCTCGACATCTGGGACGAGCGTCTCGTGGCCATCGGGTCCCAGATCATCGCGGCCCGCGGTGCCCTGGTCGAGGCGCTCCAGCCGGAGCTCGCCCGGGCGTACCTGGCGGTCGCGGGCTCCGACCACGGCCCGTCCGCGCGTCCCGAGCTGAGCATCCTCGCCGACGACCCGGGGGAGGACGACGTCGCGGACGAGTCCGGCGCGCGCGACGGAGCCCGGTTCACCCGGACCGAGGACGTGCTGCCCGTCTTCACCGCGGCCCTCGCGCGGATGCGGCCCCGCGAGCTCGAGCGGGGGCTGACCCTGGTGGGTCCGCACCGGGACGACGTGCTGTTCCGGCTCAACGGGTTACCGGCGAAGGGCTACGCCAGCCATGGGGAGTCGTGGTCGTTCGCCCTCGCGGTGAAGCTCGCGTCGGCCGAGCTCCTGCGGCGCGACTCGCAGACGGGTGACCCGGTGCTGATCCTCGACGACGTCTTCGCGGAGCTCGACCAGGCCAGACGCGGGCGCCTCGCCGAGGCCGTCACCGGCTTCGAGCAGGTCCTGATCACGGCCGCGGTGTTCGAGGACGTGCCGGCGCACCTCGCCGCGAACGCCGTGCACATCCGGGCGGGGGAGATCGTCGAGGCGCCGTCGTCCGAGCAGGAGCCGGTCGACGAGGACGGGGGAGCGGCGTGATCCCCCGCGCACCCGACGGCGGCCCGATGCCCGAGTCGGAGGCGGTGGCCGTCTACCGCCGGTTCCGCCGCGTGTTCGGCGACGCGTCCGTGCGGTCGCCCTCGGCGCGGAAGCGCCGGGAGCAGAAGGCGGGCAGCTCGCCCTTCCAGCCGGGCCGGGATCCGGACTCGCTCGGCAGCGTCATGGACTCCCTCACCTCGCGCATGGGCTGGACGTCGTCCCTCTCTCAAGCCGAGCTCATGGCGGCGTGGACCACGATCGCCGGCGAGGAGACGGCCGTCCACTCGTCCCCGGTCGGCATCGAGGACGGCCTCCTCACGGTCGAGTGCGAGTCGACGGCGTGGGCGACGCAGCTCCGGCTCATGCGCGTGGAGATCACGACGCGCATCGCCGAGCGGTTCCCCGACGCGGGCATCCGGTCGATCCGCTTCCAGGGGCCGAACGCCCCGTCCTGGAAAAAGGGTCCCAGGTCGATCCCAGGGCGGGGTCCGCGCGATACCTACGGCTAGGGAGGCGAATCAGGTCACCCCCGTCGGGAAAGCGCCGCAGCGGGCCGGATAGGAGGTGCGGAGCCTACTACTGCGATAGAATGAGGGGTCGCCCGCAGTCCAGGGACGACGGTCGCCGGATCACCTCGTGATAGACGCGCGACCGCCGTCGGGCAGGGGCGCGTCGACGCGGCAGGAGCCACCACTTCATGACATCGGATGCCTCACAGGACCTCCCCGACGACTCCACCCCCGACGAGGTGGAGGTCGAGGAGACGCACAACGACTCCGACCACATCACCCGCCAGCAGGTGAGCAACGACTACGGCGCCAACGAGATCCAGGTGCTCGAGGGCCTCGAGGCAGTGCGCAAGCGGCCCGGCATGTACATCGGGTCCACCGGGCCGCGCGGTCTGCACCACCTCGTGAGCGAGATCGTCGACAACTCCGTCGACGAGGCCCTCGCCGGGTTCGCCAGCGACATCCAGATCACGATGCGCAAGGACGGCGGCATCCGCGTCGTCGACGACGGCCGCGGCATCCCCGTGGACATCCACCCGGTCGAGGGCATCTCGACGGTCGAGCTCGTCCTCACGAAGCTGCACGCCGGCGGCAAGTTCGGCGGCGGCGGATACGCGGTGTCCGGAGGCCTGCACGGCGTGGGCAGCTCCGTCGTGAACGCGCTGTCGGAGCGCCTCGACGTCGAGGTCCGCCGCCAGGGCGCGGTGTGGCGCCAGAGCTTCACCATCGGGGTGCCGGACGCACCGCTGCAGAAGGGCGAGGGATCCAGCGAGACCGGCACGACCATCACGTTCTGGCCGAGCCGGGAGATCTTCGAGACCGTCCAGTTCGACTACGACACGCTGCGGGCGCGCTTCCAGCAGATGGCGTTCCTCAACAAGGGCCTCGCCCTCACGCTGCACGACGAGCGCGAGGAGGACGGCGCCGAGCACCGCACCGAGAAGTTCCTCTACGAGCGCGGCCTCGTCGACTACGTCGAGCACCTCGTGAAGGCGAAGAAGACCGAGGTCGTCAACGCCGACGTCATCGCCTTCGAGTCCGAGGACACGGTCAAGAAGATCAGCCTCGAGGTCGCGATGCAGTGGACCACCTCCTACACGGAGAGCGTCCACACCTACGCGAACACCATCAACACGCACGAGGGCGGCACGCACGAGGAGGGGTTCCGGGCGGCGCTCACCACGCTCGTCAACCGCTACGCGCGCGAGAACAAGCTGCTGCGCGAGAAGGACGAGAACCTCACGGGTGACGACGTCCGCGAGGGCCTCACCGCCGTCATCTCCGTGAAGCTCGGCGAGCCGCAGTTCGAGGGCCAGACGAAGACCAAGCTCGGCAACACCGAGGCGAAGGCCTACGTGCAGCGCATAGTCGGGCAGCAGCTGGGCGACTGGTTCGAGAGGAACCCGGCGCAGGCCAAGGACATCATCCGCAAGGGCATGCAGGCGTCGCAGGCGCGGCTCGCGGCGCGCAAGGCGCGCGAGCAGACCCGCCGCAAGGGCCTGCTCGAGTCGGGCGGCATGCCCGGCAAGCTCAAGGACTGCCAGAGCAAGGACCCGGCGCTCAGCGAGGTGTTCCTCGTCGAGGGCGACTCGGCCGGCGGATCCGCGGTGCAGGGTCGCAACCCCACGACGCAGGCGATCCTGCCGCTGCGGGGCAAGATCCTCAACGTGGAGAAGGCCCGCCTCGACCGCGCGCTGCAGAACAACGAGGTGCAGTCGATGATCACCGCGTTCGGCGCGGGAATCGGCGAGGACTTCAACGCCGAGAAGGTCAGGTACCACAAGATCGTGCTGATGGCCGACGCGGACGTCGACGGCCAGCACATCACCACGCTGCTGCTCACGCTGCTGTTCCGCTACATGCGCCCGCTCATCGAGCTCGGCTACGTGTACCTGGCGCAGCCGCCGCTGTACCGGCTCAAGTGGTCCAACGCGGAGCACCAGTACGTCTACACGGACGCGGAGCGCGACGCGCTGCTCGCGCACGGGCAGGCGAACGGCAAGCGCATCCCGAAGGACAACGGGATCCAGCGCTACAAGGGCCTCGGCGAGATGGACTACAAGGAGCTGTGGGAGACCACCATGGATCCCGCCACCCGCACGCTCATGCAGGTGACCCTCGACGACGCGGCCGGCGCGGACGAGATCTTCTCGACGCTCATGGGCGAGGACGTCGAGTCCCGCCGGAGCTTCATCCAGCGCAACGCCAAGGACGTCAGGTTCCTCGACATCTGATCGACCGGGCGGCGGCACGGCTCGATGCCGACCGCCGCCCGGCGCCGACCCCACGATCCACCGACCTCTGAACGGGACCTCCATGGCCGACGACAACACTCCGGACGACGAGCAGGGCACGGGGGCGACCCCGGACGACGAGCAGGCGGCGTCCACCGACGACGCGCTGCCCCAGGAGGGCGTGACGCCGGCGTCATCGGCCGCCGCCGCCTCCGAGTCGCTGCCCGCCGCGATCCTCGACCCCGACGCGCGCGTCGTCGTCACCCACGACCGCATCGAGCAGGTGGACCTCCAGCTCGAGATGCAGCGCTCGTTCCTCGACTACGCGATGAGCGTCATCGTGCAGCGCGCGCTCCCCGAGGTGCGCGACGGCTTGAAGCCCGTGCACCGCCGCGTCATCTACGCCATGTACGACGGCGGCTACCGCCCCGACCGGTCCTTCTTCAAGTCGGCCCGCGTGGTCGGCGAGGTCATGGGCCAGTTCCACCCGCACGGCGACTCCTCCATCTACGACGCGCTGGTGCGCCTCGTCCAGCCGTGGAGCCTCCGGTACCCGCTCGCGCTCGGGCAGGGCAACTTCGGCTCGGCCGGCAACGACGGCGCCGCCGCCCCGCGGTACACCGAGACCAAGATGGCTCCGCTCGCCATGGAGATGGTCCGGGACATCACCGAGGACACGGTCGACTTCCAGGACAACTACGACGGCCGCACGCTCGAGCCCAAGATCCTGCCGTCGCGCTTCCCGAACCTGCTGGTCAACGGATCCGTGGGCATCGCGGTCGGCATGGCCACCAACATCCCGCCGCACAACCTCCGCGAGGTCGCGGCCGGCGCCCAGTGGCTCCTCGCCCACCCCGACGCGAACCGGGAGGAGCTCCTCGAGGCGCTCCTCGAGCGGATCAAGGGACCGGACTTCCCGACGGGCGCCCAGGTGCTCGGCACCAAGGGCATCATCGACGCGTACCGCACGGGTCGCGGCTCCATCACGATGCGCGCGGTCGTCGCCGTCGAGGAGATCCAGGGCCGGGTCTGCCTCGTGGTCACCGAGCTGCCGTACCAGGTCAACCCCGACAACCTCGCGATCAAGATCGCCGAGCTCGTCAAGGACGGCAAGCTGGGCGGCGTCGCGGACATCCGCGACGAGACCTCGGGCCGCACCGGCCAGCGCCTCGTCATCGTGCTCAAGCGCGACGCGGTCGCCAAGGTCGTGCTGAACAACCTGTACAAGCACACGCAGCTGCAGGAGAACTTCGGCGCCAACATGCTGGCGATCGTCGACGGGATCCCGCGCACGCTCGCGCTCGACGGCTTCATCTCGGCGTGGGTCGACCACCAGGTCGACGTCATCGTCCGGCGCACGCAGTACCGGCTCAACGAGGCCGAGGCGCGCGCCCACATCCTGCGCGGCTACCTCAAGGCGCTGGACGCGCTCGACGAGGTCATCGCGCTCATCCGGCGGTCCGAGACGGTCGAGGTCGCCCGCAGCGGCCTGATGAAGCTGCTCGACATCGACGAGCTCCAGGCGAACGCCATCCTCGAGATGCAGCTCCGCCGGCTCGCCGCGCTCGAGCGCCAGAAGATCCAGGACCAGGCGGCCGAGCTCGAGGAGCGCATCGCCGAGTACAAGCACATCCTGGCGACGCCGTCCGTGCAGCGCGAGATCATCAGCACCGAGCTGCAGGAGATCACCGACAAGTACGGCGACGACCGGCGCACGGAGATCATGCTCGGCTTCGACGGCGACATGAGCATGGAGGACCTGATCCCCGAGGAGGAGATGGTGGTCACCGTCACGCGCGGCGGGTACATCAAGCGCACGCGCATCGACAACTACCGCAGCCAGCATCGCGGCGGCAAGGGCGTCCGCGGTGCGCAGCTCCGGGCCGACGACGTGGTCGAGCACTTCTTCGTGACGACCACGCACCACTGGCTCCTCTTCCTCACCGACAAGGGCCGCGTCTACCGCGCGAAGGCGTACGAGCTCCAGGAGGCCGGCCGGGACGCCAAGGGCCAGCACGTGGCGAACCTGCTCGCCATGCAGCCGGACGAGGAGATCCAGCAGGTCCTCGACATCCGCGACTACCAGGTCGCGCAGTACCTCGTGCTCGCCACCCGCGACGGTCTGATGAAGAAGACGGCGCTCACGGAGTACGACACGAACCGCACGGGCGGCATCATCGCGATCAACCTCCGCGACGGCGACGCGCTCGTGTCCGCGCTGCTGGTGGACGAGGACGACGACCTCCTGCTCGTCTCGCGCAAGGGCATGTCGCTGCGGTTCTCCGCCGACAACTCCGCGCTCCGACCGATGGGCCGATCCACCTCCGGCGTCAAGGGCATGACCTTCCGCGGCGACGACACGCTCCTCAGCGCATCGGTCGTCGGCGAGCAGGGCTACGTGTTCGTCGTCACCGAGGGCGGCTTCGCCAAGCGCACCGCCGCGGACCAGTACCGCGTGCAGAACCGCGGCGGCATGGGCATCAAGGTGGCCAAGCTGCAGGACGCCCGGGGCGACCTCGCGGGGGCGCTCATCGTCGCCGAGGAGGACGAGATCCTCGTCGTGCTCGCCAGCGGCAAGGTGGTACGGTCTGTCGTGGCCGAGGTCCCGGCGAAGGGCAGAGACACCATGGGTGTCGTGTTCGCCCGGTTCGCGGACGACGACAGGATCATCTCACTGGCCAAGAACTCCGAACGCAACCTGGTGGTCCCCGAAGCTGCGCCCGACGCGTCCGACGGTACCGCTGCTGGAAAGGGAACACCTGATGAGTAGTGTCGCCGAGAAGCTCGCGAAGAAGTCGTCGCGGGCCACCACCACCAAGCAGGTGCGTCTCAAGCTCGTGTACGTCGACTTCTGGTCGGCGCTGAAGCTCGCGTTCCTCTTCTCCGTGGTGCTCGGCATCATCACCGTGGTGGCGACGTTCCTCATCTACGTCGTGCTCCAGACCACGAACGTGTTCGGCACGGTCGACCAGCTGTTCCAGGAGGTGTCCGGATCCGCGGACTTCTCCCTCCAGGACGTCTTCGGCCTGGGTCAGGTGCTCGGGTTCGCGATCGTCGTCGCCGTCCTCAACATCGTCGTCGGCACCGTGCTCGGAGCCGTGGCGGCGCTGCTCTACAACCTGAGCGTGCGCATCACGGGCGGCGTCCTCGTCGGCTTCACCAACGCGTAGCCGATTGGGAGAAACGGGCAGGCGTACGGTAACGTAGTCCTGCCCGATGGGGATATAGCTCAGTTGGTTAGAGCGCTTCACTGATAATGAAGAGGTCCCAGGTTCAAATCCTGGTATCCCCACCAACACCTCCGGATTCGCACGATCCAGGGGCATGGCGGGAATCGAGCCGGTCGATCGCAGCGCGATCCGAGGCTCGCCGATCGGGGTCATAGCTCAATTGGTAGAGCGCCTGCTTTGCAAGCAGGAGGTCCGGGGTTCGATTCCCCGTGACTCCACATCTCGCCCGTCGTCGGGTCTCCCACGTGCTCGCCGTCCCGGCTCGAGCCGCTCGCCCGTCGTCCCCGCGGCACGACGAGGGCCCGGACACCTCTCGGTGTCCGGGCCCTCGGTCTGCTGCTGTGCGGCGATCAGCTCGCGGGCTGGTCCTTCGCGGTCGCGTCGACGGCCTCGGGCTCGTCGTCGGCGATCCACAGGTCGTCGTCCGCGCGGAACGTCTGGTACAGCGCGTAGCCGACCCCGCCGACCACGACGACGCCGAGCGCGATGAGAGCCACTCCGCCGAAGCCGAGGCCCTTCTTCGCGGGCGCCACCTGCGGTACGTAGCGGCCGACGTAGGAGCGGCCGTTGTCGACGTAGTGCTTGCCGAACTCCTGGGCCTTGGACGACACCTTGTTCGCCTTCTTGACGGCGTCCTTCACCTGCTTGCTGTTGCGGATGCCCTCGGTCGCGGCGACCGCGGATCCGGCGGCACCGGCGACGGCCGGCAGGACAGTGTGCGTGAAGCCCTTGTAGGCCGAGTCGGCCACGGTGCGCACGCGCTCGGCGCCCGCCTCGTAGCCGGGACGGATGTGGTCGTCGACACCGCGCTTGACGGCGGGGACGACGTGCTGGTCGGAGAGCTTGCGCGCGGTGTGCGCGGCCTCGGCCACGACGACGTTGGCCCGGTCGAGGACCTCGCGCTGCTCCTTGAGGACGGCGGCCGCGTGGGTGCGGAGCTTCGCCAACTCCTTCTTGTTCTTGCGTGACAGACCCAAGGGGACCTCCATCGGTGTGATTTCGCCAGGAATCCCAGTCTGGCACGGGTGCCTCTGCGGGCAAACACGACGGACGCTGTGCGTCCGCCGAGTCCCAGCTCCGCCGTGAGACCATTGCTCCATGTCTGCGCACACTCACGTCGCCACCATGACGACCAACCACGGCACCATCGTCCTCAACCTCTTCGGGTCCCACGCACCCCAGACCGTCGAGAACTTCGTCGGCCTCGCCACCGGCGAGAAGGAGTGGACCCACCCCCAGACGGGCAAGAAGTCGACCGACCCGCTCTACGACGGCGTGGTCTTCCACCGCATCATCAAGGACTTCATGCTCCAGGGCGGCGACCCGCTCGGTCAGGGCACGGGCGGCCCCGGCTACCAGTTCGACGACGAGATCAGCCGCGACCTCGACTTCTCGAAGCCCTACATCCTGGCCATGGCCAACGCCGGCACCCAGGGCGGCCGCGGCACGAACGGCTCGCAGTTCTTCATCACCACGGCCCCCACCACCTGGCTCCAGGGCAAGCACACGATCTTCGGCGAGGTGGCGGACGACGCGTCCAAGAAGGTCGTCGACGCGCTCAACGCCGTCCCGACCGACGGCCGCGACCGTCCCCGCGAGGACGTCGTCATCGAGAGCGTCACCGTCGAGAAGGTCTGATGACCGACTCACCCCGTACGGCGGCCGACCGCTGCTACCGGCACCCCGACCGGCAGAGCTTCGTGCTGTGCCAGCGATGCGGGCGGACCATCTGCCCCGAGTGCCAGACGCCGGCCGCCGTCGGGGTGATCTGCCCGGAGGACATGAAGGAGCAGCGTCGCACCGCTCCCCGCACCCGGGCCTCGTTCGTCACGCGGATGACGCGGAGCTCCGCTCCCGTCGTGACGTACGCGATCATGGCGGTCTGCGCCGTGGTCTGGATTCTGCAGGTGCTGCCCGTCGTGGGCGACTACGTGACCACGTCGCTGTGGTTCGCGCCCGTGTACGGCAGCGTCGCCTCCGGCGACTACGAGCCGTGGCGCATGCTCACGAGCGCGTTCACGCACTCGCCGTCGAGCATCCTGCACATCGTCTTCAACATGCTCTCCGTCTTCGTCTTCGGCCGCGTCCTCGAGCCCATGCTCGGACGCGCCCGCTTCCTCGCCCTGTTCCTGATCTCGGCGCTCGGCGGATCCCTCGGCGTCGAGCTCATCGGCGCCGCCATGGGCGAGCCGCTGCAGGCCGTGGTCGGCGCCTCCGGCGCGATCTTCGGGCTCATGGGCGGCTACTTCGTCCTCGCCCGGAAGCTCGGCGGCAACGTCGGCCCGCTCCTCGGCATCATCGCGGTCAACCTGCTGCTCGGCTTCGTCATCCAGGGGGTCTCCTGGCAGGCCCACGTCGGCGGCCTCGTCACGGGCGCGCTCGTCGCGTTCGTCCTGCTGCGGACGCGGGACGCCCGTCAGCGAGGTGCCCAGATCGGCTCCCTCGTGGGCGTCGCCGTCGCGATCCTGGTGGCGGCCGCCGTCTTCCCCGTCGCCCTCTGATCTGACCGCACGTGAGCGCGCCGCCCTCGGGGGCGGCGCGTTCGTCGTACCCGGGGCGTCGGATCCGGCCGGCCGTCCGGCGCGAGCGAGGTTATCCACAGGCCAGTCCACAGTGGGGATAGTTACACGCGTGTGATTAGGGGCACCCAGGAGACGTGCCGTGCGGTGCGCGAGACCGGGCACCGGTGGACGCATCGCGACAGCCATGGGCTTCCGCGGGTAACCCTCGCTGCCGGTGGGATTCGCCCGCGGGGTGCTCGATGTTCTCCACATGTGTGGAGCGTTGTGCACAGGGGAGCTGTGGACAACACTGAGCGCCGGTCCTCAGCGGCCCTAGACGTAGAAGAGCCCGTCACCAGCGGGTGGTGACGGGCTCTTCGGTTCGCGCTGGTGTCAACGCCACCTGGTGGTCATGAGGAAGCCGACGAGGATGAGGCCGAAGCCGATGAGGATGTTGCCGACGCCGAGGTCGGGGATGGGGAACGCGTTGAGGCTGACGTAGTAGACGATGAGCCACGCGAGTCCCACGAGCATGAAGCCGAACATGATGGGCTTGAACCACACGGGGTTCGGGGCGTCCTCGTCGCGCACGCGTTCCTGGCGGGAGGGTCTCGTCGTCTTGTCGCGGGCCATGCGGCGATTCTAGCCGTACCCTCCTCCACCGGGCCGGGAGGACGCCCGGCTCCACGGGGCCTCGGTGGCGGCCTCGCGTGCATGCGGGCCACCTACAATCGGCACATGAGCGCTCAGGATCCTGCCCCCACCCGCCGCGCGGCGCGGCGCCGCGGCAGGCGGGGCGATGCGCTCCTCGGCACCGTCGGCGTCCTGGGCGAGCTGCTCCTCACGGCCGGGGTGCTCATCATGCTGTTCCTGGGGTGGCAGCTGTGGTTCAACGACATCGTCGTCAGCAGCGGACAGCGGGACCAGGCCCTGGAGAACAGCCGGAGCTGGGCCTCGGCGACGCCGGACGCGGCGGCCTCCCCCGACCCGACGGCCTCGCCCGCGGCTCCGGGGGATCCCGTCATCACCGCGGCGCCCGCGTCGGACGCCACCGACTTCGGGAACATCTACATCCCGCGCTTCGGGCCGGACTACGTGGTGCCGGTCGCGACCGGCGTCGGCCTCGGCAACGTGCTGAACCTCGGCAAGATCGGGCACTACCGCGAGACGCAGATGCCGGGCGAGGTGGGCAACTTCGCCGTCGCGGCCCACCGCACCACCTACGGCAAGCCGTTCAACCAGATCACGGACCTGCGGGTGGGGGATGCCATCGTCGTCGAGACGCAGGACGGCTGGTACACGTACCGCTTCCGTACACTCGAGTACGTGAAGCCCACCGGAGTCGAGGTGCTCGACGAGGTGCCCCAGGCACCCGACGCACAGCCGGGGGACCGCATCCTCACGATGACGAGCTGCAACCCGCTCTTCTCGGCCGCCGAGCGCGTGGTCGCCTACAGCGTCTTCGAGTCGTACCAGCCCCACGCATCCACGCCCGCCGCGCTGGCCGGCACGTCGTTCGCGAAGGCGGGCTGATGTACGCGGCGTTCTGGCGCGTCCTGCCCGGCCCGGTGTGGATCCGTCTGCTCATCGTGCTCGTGCTGCTCGCGGTCGTGCTCTTCTCCCTCGTCACCTGGGTCTTCCCCTGGGTCGACTCCATCGTCAACACCCAGGAAGTCACGGTGCATCAGTGACACGCGTCCTCGTCATCGACAACTACGACAGCTTCGTCTACACGCTCAACGGCTACCTGCAGCAGCTGGGCGCCGAGACCGTGGTCATGCGCAACGACGACCACGCCGACACCGACATGGCCGGCGTGATCTCGGAGTACGACGCGGTCCTCGTGTCTCCCGGTCCGGGCAAGCCGGCCGACGCGGGCGTCTCCATCCCCACGGTCACGGCGGCCCTCGCGTCGGGCACGCCGCTCCTCGGCGTGTGCCTCGGGCACCAGGCGATCGCGGAGGCGTTCGGCGCCACGGTCACCAACGCCGAGGAGCTCATGCACGGCAAGACCTCGCTCGTGACGCACGACGAGGGCGAGTTCTACCTCGGTGTGCCGCAGCCGTTCACGGCCACGCGGTACCACTCGCTCGCCGTCGTCGACGGCACCGTCCCGTCCGACCTGGTGGTCACGTCCCGCACCGAAGGCGGGGTCATCATGGGCCTGCGCCACGAGGCGGCGCCCATCGTCGGGGTGCAGTTCCACCCCGAGTCCGTCCTGACGGAGGGCGGCTACCGCATGCTCGGCAACTGGCTCGAGGGGGCTGGGCTCGTCGGGGCCCGCGACACCTCCACGACGCTGTCACCTCTCGTCCGCGTGGCCTGAGCCCCGCAGTAGCCGTCTGACCCGCCGGGTCACCGTGGCCGCTCATCGGTGGCCACGAGGCGCAGCGTCGCGCCGACCGCACCGGGTCGGGGCGGAGGACGAGGCTCAGCCGGCGCTGGGAGCCGGGGCTGGCGTGCCCGACGTGGGTGCGGGCGTGCTGCGGACCGCGCCCGTGCAGTAGGTGAGGGCGACCGTGGAGCGCTGGGCGACATCGCCGGGCGGCACGGACTGCTGGATGACGGGGGATCCGTCCGCCCGGCCGCACGACGGATCGCGTCGCGTGGTCACGACGAGATCCGACTCCTCGAGGAGCCTCTGCGCGTCGACCAGCGGCTGCCCGAGCACGTCCGGCAGTGCCACCTTGCCGTTGGACAGGATGAGCTTGACGGCCGATCCCTCGTCCACCTGCTGGGAGGACGCGGGCTCCGTCTGCATGACCACGCCGTCCGGGACCGTCGGGGAGGACTGTCGCACCACCTCGCCCACCTTCAGCCCGGCCGCCTCCAGGTTGGCGGTGGCCGTGCCCTCGTCCATGTTCATGACGTTGGGCACCTGGACCTCCGGCGGACCGGAGGAGACGAAGACGTCGATCTCGGTCTTGGAGGCGACGTTCTCGCCCGCGTCGGGGTTGGTGCGCAGGACGATGCCCTCGGCGACCGATGTGCTGGGCTCCTCGCGCTCGAGGGGGACGAGGTCGGCCTCCTCGAGGGCTGCGGCGGCGCTGGAGTACGTGGAGCCCGTGACGTCCGGCACGGTGGGGCTGATGTCGGGGGGGCCGATGGAGCTCAGGTTGGTGACCCAGATGACCACGGCGATGAGGATCACGACGACGACGGTGACGCCGGCCCAGATCCAGGGGACCGGCGGGCGGCTCTGGGTGCGGACGGTGCGGTCGTCGTCGACGCCGAGCTGGCGGAGCGCCTGCTGGGACGAGGAGGGGCCAGCGGAGGCGCCGAAGAGCGTGGCGCCCACGTCGTTCGTCGGCGCCTCGCGGGGCGCGAGCGTGCCCGCGGCGGCGCGGTCGAGGTCGGTGCGGAAGTCGCCCGCCGTCTGGAAGCGCGCGTAGCGGTCCTTCGCCATGGCGTGCAGCACGACCTGGTCGAGCTGCGGGGAGACGGCCTCCTGGACCGTGCTCGGGGCGACGGGCGTCTCGCTGACGTGCTGGTAGGCGACGGCCACGGCCGTGTCGGCGCGGAAGGGCGCCTGGCCGGTGAGCATCTCGAAGAGGACGACGCCGGCGGAGTAGAGGTCGGTGCGGGCGTCCACCGACTCGCCCTTCGCCTGCTCGGGGGAGAAGTAGCGGGCGGTGCCGAGGATCGCGGTGGTCTGCGCGATGGTGGCGGAGGTGTCGGACACGGCGCGGGCGATGCCGAAGTCCATGACCTTCACCTGGCCGGTGGGCGTGACCATGATGTTGCCGGGCTTGATGTCGCGGTGGACGACGCCCGCGCGGTGCGAGTACTCGAGGGCGGTGAGCACCTGGCCCATGATGCGGACGGCCTCGTCGGGGTCGAGCGGCCCGTCGGTGATGACGTCCTTGAGGAGGCGCCCCTCGACCCGCTCCATGACGATGAAGGGGACCGTGTGGGACGCGCCGTCCTGGTCCGTGACGACGTCCTCGCCGGCGTCGAAGACCCGCACGATGGTGGGGTGCGACATGCGCGCGGCCGCCTGGGCCTCCTGGCGGAAGCGGCTGCGGAAGGCGGGATCCTCGGCGAGGCCCCGGCGCAGCACCTTGACGGCGACGCGGCGCCCGAGGCGGGAGTCGACGCCCTCGAAGACGTCGGCCATGCCCCCGCGACCCAGCAGCGCCCCGACCTCGTAGCGGCCGCCCAGCACACGCGTGTCGGTCACGGACTGCCTCTCGTCGGGATCGGGATTCGGACGGGGATGAGCTTACCGGGGGTCCGCTGGGGATCCGGGCGGCTCAGGCAGGCGTGGACGGGGACCGGCCGACCCGCCGCAGCCCGCCTCAGATGAGCGCCGGTCAGGGGATCCGGTGGGAGCTGGAGACGAGCGAGCGGTCGTCCGTGCGACCCGGTGCGGGGGTCGGCGCCATGCCGGTCGTGCCGCCCTCGCCGCCGCCCGTCCCGCCGCCGGTGCCGCCGCCGGTGCCG
>NZ_QWGT01000001.1 GCF_003576405.1 Clavibacter lycopersici | reverse complement strand
CCGGGGCGGCGGGCGTCATGCGCCCAGTCTCCCCCGCCGGCCCGCGGGTCGCCCTGCCCGGGCGCGAGGCTCAGGCGGCGGACAGCACCAGCGCGTTGCCCCACGGGTCCTCGAACGCGAGCGCGCGTCCGTCGTCGCGCGTGGCGACTCCCGCGGCCCGGAGGCGCGCGTCCACCGCCTCTACCTCGTCGCGCGTGGGCACCTCGATGCGCACGGTGCCGAGGCCGAGCGTCGCGGGACGGCGGCCCGCGCCGCGGCTGTTCCAGGTGTTCATGGCCATGTGGTGGTGGTAGCCGCCCGCGGAGACGAAGATCGCGGATCCGTGCCACCCCGCGACGAGCTCGAAGCCGAGCGTGTCGACGTAGAAGGCGGAGGCCTGCTCCGTGTCGCCCACCTGCAGGTGGACGTGCCCGATGCCCGCGGCGTCGGAGGCGGCGTCGGCGACCTGTGCGAGCTCGTCGCGGAGGAACGCGTTCGGGTCGAGCCGCAGCGTGTCCATGACGATCCGCCCGTCCTGCCACGTCCACTCGTCGCGCGGACGGTCGGTGTAGAGCTCGACGCCGTTGCCCTCGGGGTCGGTGAAGTAGAAGGCGCGGCTGACGAGGTGGTCGGCGCTGCCGGTGAACGTGCCGGGCGCGCGCTGGGCGAGCGAGGCGACGGATCGGGCGAGCGCGGCGGGCTCGTCGAAGAGCACGGCCGTGTGGAAGAGGCCGGCGTTCCCCGGGCTCGGGAGGTCGAGGCCGTGCGCCGGTTCGAGGACCACGGCGGGCACCCCGTCGCGCCCGAGCGTGGTGGACTCCACGCCCTCGGCGAGCGTGTCGAGGCCGACGGCGTCGCGGTAGTAGGCGGTCATCCCGTCGAGGTCGCCGACCAGGAGGGTCACGGGCCCCATGGACGTGTCGGCGGAGAGCAGGTCGGGCATGGGTCCTCGTTCCTCGAGTGGTGCATCCAGTTGCTTGAATGCTCAACCAACCTCTGACGCTCCGCATTCCCGGGGCCGCCGGACCGCGTTCCTATGATGGGAAGGACCCACCCGGAAGGAAGCGCATGACCGAGCCCCATCCCTGGCGCCGCTACGTCGCCCTCGGCGACTCCTTCACGGAGGGCATCGGCGACCCCGAGCCTGGCAGCCCCGGCGGGCACCGCGGCTGGGCCGACCGGGTCGCCGAGGTCCTGGCGGACCAGGTCGAGGGCTTCTCCTACGCCAACCTCGCGATCCGCGGCCGGCTCCTCGGGCAGATCGCCGACGAGCAGGTCGAGCCCGCGCTCGCCCTCCACCCCGACCTCGTGTCGCTCTCGGCGGGCGGCAACGACATCCTCCGGCCCGGCGCCGACCCCGACCGCCTCGCGGAGCGCCTCGATCAGATGGTCGCCCGGCTGTCCTCCGAGGGCGCGACCGTGGTGCTCTTCACGGGCACCGACGTCAAGTTCTCCCCCGTGTTCGGGCGGCTCCGCGGCAAGGTCGCGATCTACAACGAGGACATCCGCGCGGTCGCCGCGCGGCACGACTGCATCGTCGCCGACCAGTGGGCGCTCACCGAGATCCAGGATCCGCGCATGTGGGACGTCGACCGGCTGCACCTCGCGCCGCTCGGGCACCACACCGTGGCGCGCATGGTGCTGCACGCGCTCGCGGTCGAGAACGACCTGCAGCCGCTGAAGCCCGAGCCGCTGCCGCCGCGCACCTGGAGCCAGGCGCGTGCCGGCGACATCGACTGGGCGCGCTCGTACTTCGTGCCGTGGGTGCTGCGTCGGCTCCGCCACCAGTCCTCGGGCGACGGCCGCACGGCCAAGCGCCCGGACGCGGCGCCGTGGACGCGCGCGGACGTCTCGGGCTGATCCCCGGCGCCCGTCCCGCCGGCCGGCGCGTCAGCCGAGCAGCTCGCCCGGGTTTCCGAGGCGCCACCAGCCGTCGGGGCCCGGGATCGCGCGGTCGAGCGTGAGCGGCACCCGCACCGACTGCCGCCCGGCCGTGACGGTGGCCGTGCCGACATCGGTGCCCGCGGGGGCCTCGCCGGATCCGGACGCCTCGACGGTCGTGGTGACGGGCGTGTCGCCCCACACCAGCAGCGACTCGTCCTCGGTGGCGACCGCCTGGGCCGTCGCACCCCACGCCGTCGTGTAGTCGGCGAACGGCTCGCCCGCGGTCGCCACCTGCACGACGTGCAGGTTGGCGGTGACGGTGGGCAGGAGCGCCAGCACCTGCCGGGCGAGCTCGGCGTGGTCGCGGGCGCCGAGCGTCACGCCGACGACCGTCACGTCGCGGTCCCCCACCTTCGTGTCCACCGCCCAGAGCAGGCACTTGCCCGCCTGCTCGAGCGTGCCCGTCTTGATGCCGCGGAACCCCGGCACGGCCGCGAGCAGGTTGCGGTTCTCGACCGTGCCCACGCCGGCCACGTCGGCGCTCCGCTGGTCGACGATGTCCGCGAGCACCGGATCCGCGAGAACCATCTCGCCGATGCGCACCAGGTCGGCGGGCGTGCTCACGGTCTCGGGCGAGAGGCCCATCGCGTCGGCGACGTGCGTGCCGGTGAGGCCCTGCTCCACGAGCCACGAGTTCGCCGCCGCGACGAACGCGTCGTTCGAGCCGTACGCCCACACGCCGAGCGCGGAGGCGTAGTTGTTGGCGCTCGCGAGCAGGGCGCCCTCGAGGAGGTCGCGCTGCGACAGGCTCGTGCCCGGCACCGCCGGCTCGACGATGCCGTCCTGCTTCAGGATCTCGCCGCGGAGCGCCTCGTCCTCCGCCGTGAAGGTGACCTGCGGCCCGTCCTCCCCCGGCGCGAGCGGCTTCGCCCGCAGCACCACGAGCGCGGTCACGGTCTTGGTGATGCTCGCCATCGGCCGCGGGACGGGCGCGGCGTCGTTGGTCGCGAGCACGCCGTCGAACCCGATCGCGCCGACGGCCGAGACGCCGTCGCCCGGCCAGGTCTCCGGGGTCGGCACGTTGACGACGGGCGACGGGGCGTCGACCTGCGCGACCGCCACGGGAGGATCCGCGGTGAGGGTGACGGGGACGTACACGCCCGCCGAGACGACGAGCGCCGCGGCGACGCCGGCGAGGGTGAGGCGGCGGGTGCGGCTCACGCGGGGACCCGCAGCGCGTACAGCGCGACGGCGCTCGCCGCGGCCACGTTCAGCGAGTCGACGCCGTGCAGCATGGGGATCACCACGGTCGAGTCCGCGTGCCGGAGCGCATGGCGGCTGAGGCCGTCGCCCTCGGTGCCGAGCACGAGCGCGATCCGCTCGGGCGGATCCGCCGCGAAGGCGTCGAGCGTCACCGCGTCGTCCTCCAGGGCGAGCGCGGCCAGGTGGAAGCCGGCCTCGTGCAGGAGCGGCGCCGCCTCCGACCACTCGGGGAGGCGGGTCCACGGCACCTGCAGGACGGTGCCCATGCTGACGCGCACGCTCCGCCGGTAGAGCGGGTCCGCGCAGCGCGGGGTGATGAGGACGGCGTCGGCGCCGATGCCGGCGACGGCCCGGAAGATCGCCCCGACGTTGGTGTGGTCGACGATGTCCTCCAGCACGACGACGCGGCGCGCGTCCCGCAGGACGTCGGCGACCGCGGGCAGCGGCGGGCGGTGCATCGCGGCGAGCGCCCCGCGGTGCAGGTTGTAGCCCGTGAGCCGCTCGAGCACGGCGGCGGCGCCCACGAAGACGGGCACGTCCGGGAACCCGTCGAGGAGCGGGGTGACGTCGTCGAGCCACTGCTCCTGCACGAGGACCGAGCGCGGCACGTGGCCGGCGGCGAGCGCCCGGCCCATGACCTTGGTCGACTCGGCGATGTAGAGGCCGCCCTCGGGCTCGCTCACGCGCCGGAGGGCGACGTCGGTGAGCCGCGAGTAGTCCTCGAGGCCCGGGGAGGAGAGGTCCTCGATGCGGTGGATCTTCACGCCGGTCCTTCCTCCGTCCGCCCCTGGCGGGTGCGGAGCGTCATCTCGCGGAGCCTTCGCGGGGATGCGCTGTCTAGACTCGACAGGACAATGATGCCCTGCCCCGTCGCCGCCCGCCGACAGGCCGGGGCGTCCGCTCGGCACCGGGAGGCCCCATGAGCACCGCTCTCCGTGACGATCCCCGCCCCCCGGCGGGGTCCACGATCGCCGATGCCGTCGAGGTGATGCGCGGCCGCCGCACGGCCGTCCTCACGGGCGCCGGCCTCAGCACCGACTCGGGCATCCCCGACTACCGCGGCGAGGGCGCCCCGAAGCGCAACCCGATGACGTTCCAGCAGTTCCGGAGCGAGGGCGACGACTTCCGCCGTCGCTACTGGGCGGGCGGGCACCTCGGCTGGAAGGCCTTCAGCTCGGCCCGGCCCAACGACGGCCATGCCGCGCTCGCCGACCTCGAGGCCGCCGGCGTCGTCTCGGGCCTCGTCACGCAGAACGTCGACGGCCTGCACGAGCGCGCGGGATCCCGCCGCGTCGTCGACCTGCACGGCTCGCTCGACCGGGTCCTCTGCCTCGACTGCGGCCAGGCCTACGCGCGCTCCGCGATCGCCGAGCGCATCAGCGCGGAGAACCCCTGGCTCGACCAGCCGGACGCGGTGGAGCTGAACCCGGACGGCGACGCGCAGGTGCACGACGTCGACCGGTTCCGGATCCCCGTCTGCAGCGTCTGCGGCGGCATGCTCAAGCCCGACGTGGTCTTCTTCGGCGAGCTCGTGCCCACGGAGCGCTTCCGCGACGCGAGCGCCATCGTGTCGGACGCCGACGTGCTCCTCATCGCCGGGTCGTCCCTCGCGGTCAACTCCGGCATCCGCCTGCTCGAGCTCGCCAGGAGGAGCCGCATGCCGATCGTGATCCTCAACCGCGGCACCACCAAGGGCGACACCCGCGCGACCGTGCGCCTCGAGGGCGGCACGAGCGAGACGCTCCGGGCGATCGCGACGGAGCTCGCGGCGTGACCCGCATCGTGCTCGTCCGCCACGGCCGCACCGCGTGGAACGTGGAGCGGCGCGTGCAGGGGTCCAGCGACATCCCGCTCGACGACACCGGTCGCGCGCAGGCCGCCACCGCGGGCGCGCTGCTCGCCGAGGCCGTGTCCGGCGGGTCCGGCTGGGACGCGGTGCACGCGAGCCCGCTGAGCCGCGCGTTCGAGACCGCGTCGATCATCGCCGAGCACCTCGCGCTCGGCGGCGCGCCCACGACGGGCCCGCTGCCGGAGCCCGCGCTGGCCGAGCGCCGCTACGGCCTGGCCGAGGGCCTGACGCACGCGGAGATCGAGGCGCGGTTCCCCGACGGCGACGTGCCCGGCCGCGAGACGGTGGAGTCCGTGACCGAGCGGGCGGGGGCGGCGCTCCTCCGGCTGGCCGAGCGGCACCCGGGCGGGTCGATCATCGCCGTGTCGCACGGGGGCGTCATCGCGGCGCTCGCCCGGAGCCTCGACGCGTCGCTCGTCGGGCGACCGGGGCCCATGATCGAGAACGGCTCGGCCCACACGTTCGGCGTGGTCGACGGCGAGCTGTCGCTGCTGCGCTTCGGCGGCATCGCGGACCTCGGGGCGCTCGCCGACCTCGACCCGGCGCGCCGGGGCTGATCCGGGGCCCGCTCCGAGCGGGAGCGGCTGCCGGCTGCGCCCGGCTCAGGCGCCGCGTCGTCCCGTGCGCGCGACCTGCTCCAGGAGGTCGCCGAGCGCGGCGGCCGACCGTTCCCAGTCGTACTCCGCCGCCCGGGCGATGCACGCCGCGGAGCGTCGGCGCCACTCCGCCGGGTCCTCGAGCGCGCGCACGGCCGCGGCGAACCCCTCGGCGTCGTCCGGATCCACGTACACGGCCGCGTCTCCCCCGATCTCGCGGAAGATCGGGATGTCGCTGACCACCACGGGCAGGCCGACGCTCATGGCCTCGATCACGGGGATCCCGAAGCCCTCGTCGCGCGAGGCGGTGAGGAGCGCGGTCGCCCTCCGCAGCGTCGAGGCGTACTCCTCGTCGCTCGCGCCGTCGCGGAACACCAGCCGCGCGCCGTCGGCGATCCGCTCCAGCCGGTCGCGCTCGGCGGGGGCGATGCGGCTCATGAGGTGCAGCTCGTGCTCGGGCAGGTCGTCGGCCGCGTGCACGAGCGTCTCGACGTTCTTGTACGGCATGTACGAGCCCATGTAGACGAGCGTGCGCTCGGCGGGCGCGTCACGCGGCCCGTCCGGGCGGCCGTCGGGCGCGGGGGCGAGCTCGGCCGCGTTCGGCACGACGACCACGGGCCGCGTCGTCAGCCGGTGCGCGCGGATGAGGCCGCGCGTCGTCTCGCTGACGGTGACGATCGCGTCGGCCCGGTCGAGCAGGAGCCGCTGCGGCCACCACGCGAGGTGGAACGCCCGCCAGAGCGCGCGCACGGGAGCGGGCAGGTCGCGCGGCGGACGCCGGTGCCGGTAGTAGATGAGGTCGTGCAGCGTGAGCACGAGCGGGTACGTGCGTCCCCGGGAGCCCATGGTCTGCATGGGGCTGTAGACGACGTCGGGCCGCATCCGCGAGACGCGTCGCGCGACCCACGGCTCGCGCGGCCCAGTCGGCGAGCTGACCAGCTGCCACGGCAGGTCGGGCAGGAGGGCCAGCTGGCGGTGGTCGCTGATCAGCATGGTCACGTCGAAGCGCGTGGCCAGCCGGGCGACGAGCTCGGCGCCGTAGCGGCTGATCCCGTCGTGCCGGCCGATGCGGGTGTACCTGCAGTCGAACACGAGCCTCACGATGCGGTCCCCTCGTCGAGGAAGCGGCGGATGGCGGCGGCGGCCTCCCGCGGAGTCTCATAGTGGATGAGGTGCCCCACCCGCGGGATCACCTCGAGCTGCGCGTCGGCGAACAGGCGCTGCAGCCGGTGCTGCGCGGCGACGGGCGTGATGTCGTCCCGCTCGGCCGCCACCAGCAGCACGGGCACGGCGACGCGCGGCGCGTACGTGCTCGCGTCCGACGACACGGAGGCGCGGAACGCCTCGAGCACGACGCGCCGGTCGCTGAAGGCGCTGAAGAAGCGGTCGTGCTGGTCGTTGATCCACCGGCGGAGCGAGCGGTCGCGCGTCTTGGCCATGGCCTCGCTCATCACGCGCACGATGGCGCGGTTGCGCAGCAGGCCGAAGCCGGCGCCCTCGGGCAGCACGGCGGCGGCGCGGTAGTAGAGGACGGCGAGGCGGGTCAGGATCCCCCGCGGCCCCTCGAGCGCGGGCGCCGCGATCGGGTTGACGAGGACCGCCCGCGGGCTCGGGAGCCCGCCGGCCAGCGCGGCGGAGACGACGATGGACCCGAAGGAGTGGCCGAGCACGGTGGCGTCCCGCGTGCCGGTCGCCGCCACGAACTCCCGCAGCCACGCTGCATAGCCCGCGATGTCGTGCCGCGCGTCGACGAGCGGCGTCGAGTCGCCGAAGCCGGGCAGGTCGGGCGAGAGGATCCGCACGCCGGGCAGCTGCGCGACGACCGGCTCCAGGCCGTGGTGGTCCCCGCGGAACCCGTGCACGACGACGAGCACCTGGCGGGCGTCGGCGGGCCCGTACTCCCACCAGGCGGTGCGGCTCCCGAGGAGGTCGACGGTGCGGCGGACCACGGGGATGCGGTCGAGCTGGGCGGCGTAGGGCGAGGGGACGGTCATCGGGGACGAGTCTACGAGCGCCCGCCGCCCGAGCCCCCGGGCGCGCCGGGGTCCGCCACCCGCGCCCCGCGCCTAGAGTTGCGAGCGAGCCTTCCCGCCCCGAGTCGACGCCCCCGTCGCGCCCATGAGGAGAACCGTGAGCTTCACCGCCCCCATCACCCTGCCCGGCCTCACCCTCGACAAGCAGTGGTACAAGCGCTCCGTCTTCTACGAGGTGATGATCCGCTCGTTCGTCGACTCGAACGGCGACGGCACGGGCGACATCCAGGGCCTCATCTCCAAGCTCGACTACCTGCAGTGGCTCGGCATCGACGGCCTCTGGCTCCCGCCGTTCTTCCAGTCCCCGCTCCGCGACGGCGGCTACGACATCAGCGACTACATGGCCGTCCTCCCCGAGTTCGGCACGCTCGACGACTTCAAGGAGCTCGTCACCAAGTCGCACGAGCGCAACATGCGCATCGTCATCGACCTCGTGATGAACCACACCTCCGACCAGCACGAGTGGTTCCAGCAGTCCCGGTCCGACCCGGACGGCCCCTACGGCGACTTCTACGTCTGGAGCGACACCGACGAGAAGTACGAGGACATCCGCGTCATCTTCGTCGACACCGAGGAGTCCAACTGGACCTTCGACCCGGTGCGCCGCCAGTTCTTCTTCCACCGCTTCTTCTCGCACCAGCCCGACCTCAACTTCGACAACCCGAAGGTGCACGAGGCCATCTACGGCGTCATCCGCCACTGGCTCGACATGGGCGTCGACGGCCTGCGCCTCGACGCGATCCCCTACCTCTACGAGACCGAGGAGGGCAACGGCGAGGGCGAGCCGGCCACGCACGAGTTCCTCAAGCGCCTGCGCGCCATGGTCGACGAGGAGTACCCGGGCCGGATCCTCATCGCGGAGGCGAACCAGTGGCCCCGCGAGGTCTCCGCCTTCCTCGGCACCGAGGAGGAGCCCGAGTGCCACATGGCGTTCGACTTCCCGATCATGCCGCGGATCTTCTACTCGCTGCGGTCGCAGACCGCGGACGAGCTGAAGCGGATCATGGGCGAGACGTTCGAGATCCCCGAGGCCGCCGCCTGGGGCGTGTTCCTCCGCAACCACGACGAGCTGACGCTCGAGATGGTGAGCGAGGAGTACCGCCAGGCGATGTACGGCTGGTACGCCTACGACCCGCGGATGCGCGTCAACATCGGCATCCGCCGCCGCCTGGCTCCGCTGCTCGACAACTCGCGTGCCGAGCTGGAGCTCGTGCACGCCCTCCTGTTCTCGCTCCCCGGCAGCCCGTTCCTCTACTACGGCGACGAGATCGGCATGGGCGACAACATCTGGCTCCCGGACCGCGATGCGTCCCGCACGCCCATGCAGTGGACCCCGGACCGCAACGCCGGCTTCTCCACCGCCGACCCGGGCAAGCTCTACCTGCCCGTCGTGCAGTCGCTCGTCTACAACTACGCGCAGATCAACGTCGAGTCGCAGCTGGCGCAGTCGCGCTCGCTGCTGCACTGGGTGCGGAACGTGATCCACGTGCGGAAGGCCCACCCGGTCTTCGGCCAGGGCACCATCCGCGTGCTCCCGACCGACCACGAGAGCGTCCTCGCGTTCGTGCGCTCCTACGAGGGCAGCGGCACGCACTTCGGCGACCGCGCCGAGGACGTGCTGTGCGTCTTCTCCTTCGCGCACAACCCCGTCTCGGTCACCATCGACGCGTCGGACTTCGCGGGCTCGCAGCTGTACGACCTCTTCGGCGGCGGCGTCTTCCCCACGGTCGGCGACGACGGACGCCTCACGCTGACGCTCGCCACGCAGAGCTTCTACTGGCTGCACATGGGTGCGCCCGCCATCGGCGGTCGCCCGTAGCATCTACAGGATGACCTCCCGCTGGCACGACACCCTGGCCTCGTTCGACCTCGAGACGACGGGGGTGGACGTCGAGACCGCCCGCATCGTCACGGCGTGCATCGTCGTGCTCGACGCGCAGGGAGAGGTGCTCGAGCGGCACGACTGGCTCGCGGATCCCGGCGTCGAGATCCCCGCGGGCGCCGCGGCCATCCACGGGGTCACCACGGAGCGCGCGCGTGCCGAGGGGCGCGACGCCGGGGCGGTCGTGCTGGAGATCGTCACGACCATCCGCGAGATGTTCGCCCGCGGCCTCGCGCTCGTCGTGTACAACGCGCCCTACGACCTCACGCTCCTCAACCGCGAGGCCGTGCGCCACGGGGTCGAGCCGCTCCGCGACACCGGCCCCGTCATCGACCCGCTCGTCATCGACAAGGCCGTGGACACCTACCGCCGCGGCAAGCGCACCCTCGCGGTCGCGGCCGAGCACTACGGCGTGCGCCTCGACGACGCGCACGACGCCGGGGCCGACGCCATCGCGGCGGGCCGCGTGGCCCAGGCCATCGCCGGTCGCTACGCCGACCAGCTCGACATCCCCGTCCTCGACCTGCACGACCGCCAGGTCGACTGGTCGCGTGTCCAGGCGGAGAGCTTCCAGGACTACATGCGCCGCACGCGCGATCCCGCCTTCACCACCTCGGGCGCATGGCCCGAGCGACACGCCGGATCCTGATCCGACTCCCCCACCCGGGGGACGACGAAGGGCGCCCGGCCGGAGCCGGGCGCCCTTCGTGGTGCAGCGGGAGCTGCTACTTCTTGCCGAAGCCCGCGTAGCGCGAGTTGAACTTCTCGACGCGGCCGGCGGAGTCCATGATGCGCTGCTTGCCCGTGTAGAACGGGTGCGACTCGCTCGAGATCTCGACGTCGATGACGGGGTACGTGTTGCCGTCCTCCCACTCGATGGTCTTCGAGCTGCCCACGGTGGAGCGCGTGAGGAAGGTCGCACCGGAGGCGAGGTCGCGGAAGACGACGGGGGCGTACTGGGGGTGGATGTCGGTCTTCATCGGGGAGTGTCCTTCGTCGGTTCGATTTTCTGCGTGGGAAGCGTGGGTGCCCGGGATGATCACCGGACCAGTGGACGAGCCTACCAGACGGGTGCCGGGAACGGGCCGGCGCGCCGGTGCGTGCGCGGCGTCCTCAGGAGCGGACGGCGCGGGCCGTGAAGCGGCCGTCGTCGTGCGTGACCTCGAGCTCGAGGCCGAAGGCGCGGCCGAGGTTCTCCGCCGTGATGACGTCCGCGAGCGCACCGGCCGCGACGACCGCGCCCTCGCGCAGCAGCAGGGCGTGCGTGAAGCCGCGCGGGATCTCCTCGACGTGGTGCGTGACCATGACGATGCCGGGCGCCTCGGGCGCCGACGCGTAGCCTCCGAGCAGCTGCAGCAGCTCCTCGCGCGCGCCGAGGTCGAGGCTCGCGGCCGGCTCGTCGAGGAGGAGGAGCTCGGGGTCGGTCATGATCGAGCGCGCGATCTGCACGCGCTTCTGCTCGCCGTCGCTCAGCGTGCCGAACCTCCGCTGCTCGAGGTGGCCGAGGCGCCACTCGGCGAGCACGCGCTGGGCGCGGCGCACGTCGATGTCCTCGTAGTCCTCGTTCCAGCGGCCGGTGACCGAGTACGCCGCGGTGAGGACCACGTCGAGCACGGTCTCGTCTGCGGGGATGCGGCGGGCCATCGCGGTGGACGCGAAGCCGATGCGCGAACGCAGCTCGAACACGTCGACCCGCCCGAGCTCGTGGTCCAGCACCGTCGCGGTGCCCGAGGACGGGTGCGCCATGGCGGAGGCGATCTGCAGCAGGCTCGTCTTCCCGGCGCCGTTCGGGCCGAGGACGACCCAGCGCTCGTCGCCGTCCACCGTCCACTCCACCTGGTCGAGGATGGTCGTCCCGTTCCGGACGAAGGACACTCCGGACAGGGAGAGGACGTGGCTCATGCGCACGAGTCTACCGGCCCGGACCCCGCGCGCCGCCCGGTCGTGGGATGCGCGGGGCCGCGCGGACGGCGTCCGTCGCCCGTGCGATCAGCGCAGGATCGACGCGTAGATCGCCTCGGTCTGGCGGGCGATGCGGTCCCAGCCGAACTCGCGCTCGGCGCGCAGGCGGCCGGCCTCGCCCATGCGGCGGGCCGTCGCCGGATCCTGCACCACCTCGATGAGCGCGTCGGCCAGGTCGCGGACGAACCGCTCCGGGTCGGTGGGCGTGCCCGTGCCGTCGGTGGCCTGGTCGATGGGGACGAGCCGGCCGGTGACGCCGTCGTCGACGACCTCCGGGATCCCGCCCGTCGCGGTGCCGACCACCGGCGCGCCGCACGCCATCGCCTCGAGGTTCACGATGCCGAGCGGCTCGTAGACCGAGGGGCAGACGAACACGGTGCCCGCGGTGAGCACGGCGGACAGCTCGCGCCGGGGCAGCAGGCGGTCGATCCACACGACGCCCGAGCGCTCCTCCTGCAGGCCGCGCACGAGCGCCGTGACCTCCTCCATGATCTGCGGGGTGTCGGGCGCGCCCGCGCACAGCACCATCTGCACGTCGGCGGGGAGGAGCGCGGCCGCGCGGAGGAGGTAGGGCAGCCCCTTCTGGCGGGTGATGCGGCCGACGAACACGACCGAGGGCCGCGACGGGTCGATGCCGAGCGAGCGCACGAGCTCGTCGTCGTGCACGGGAGCCCACGACTCCAGGTCGATGCCGTTGTAGACCGTGTGCACGCGCGCCTCGTCGAGCGCCGGGTACGAGCGGAGGATGTCGCGCTTCATGCCGTCGCTCACGGCGATGACGGCGTCGGCCGCCTCGTACGCGGTGCGCTCGATCCAGCTGGAGACGCGGTAGCCGCCGCCCAGCTGCTCGGCCTTCCAGGGGCGCAGCGGCTCGAGGCTGTGCGCGGTGACGACGTGCGGGATCCCGTGCAGCATCGACGCGACGTGGCCCGCGTGGTTCGCGTACCAGGTGTGCGAGTGGACGACGTCGGCGCCCGCCACGTCGCTCGCGATGGCGAGGTCGACGGCCATCGTCTGCAGCGTCGCGTTGGCACCGCCAAGCTCGGCGGGGACCGGGTAGGAGAAGACGCCCGGCTCGTCGCGCGGCGCCCCGAATGCCCGGACGACCACCTCCGTCCGCTGCCGCATGGCCTTCACGAGCTCGGTGACGTGCACTCCGGCACCCCCGTAGACCTCGGGCGGATACTCCTTGGTGATCACGTCTGCTCGCATTGGTCGAACGCTAGTACATGCCCCGACGTGCATCTACGCTGGAGCA
The DNA here is from genome assembly GCF_003576405.1 of Clavibacter lycopersici. Classification (GTDB taxonomy): domain Bacteria; phylum Actinomycetota; class Actinomycetes; order Actinomycetales; family Microbacteriaceae; genus Clavibacter; species Clavibacter lycopersici. The sequence continues at coordinate 57,080 of NZ_QWGT01000001.1, read as the reverse complement.
ATGGCATCGAAGAAGATCTTTGGAATCGTGCTCGCCGGCGGCGAGGGCAAGCGGCTCATGCCCCTCACCGCGGATCGGGCCAAGCCCGCCGTCCCCTTCGGCGGGCAGTACCGGCTCATCGACTTCGCGCTGTCCAACCTCATCAACTCGGGGCTGACGCAGATCGTCGTGCTGACGCAGTACAAGTCGCACTCGCTCGACCGCCATGTGTCGCAGACCTGGCGCCTCAACCAGATGCTCAACTCCTACATCGCGTCGGTGCCCGCGCAGCAGCGCCTCGGCAAGCGCTGGTTCAGCGGGTCGGCCGACGCCATCCTGCAGAGCCTCAACCTCATCAACGACGAGAAGCCCGACATCGTCGTCGTGGTCGGCGCCGACCACGTGTACCGCATGGACTTCAGCCAGATGATCGACGCGCACATCGCGTCCGGCCACGGCGCCACGGTGGCGGCGATCCGCCAGCCCATCGAGCTCGCCGACCAGTTCGGGGTCATCGACGTGGATCCGGCGAACCCCTACGCCATCCGCGCCTTCCTCGAGAAGCCGAAGGACCCGCAGGGCCTCGACGACTCCCCCGGCGAGGTGCTCGCGTCGATGGGCAACTACGTCTTCGACACCGACCAGCTCATCGACGCCGTGCGCCGCGACGGCGAGAACGCCGAGTCCGCGCACGACATGGGCGGCGACATCGTCCCGTGGTTCGTCGAGCAGGGGAACGCCGGCGTCTACGACCTCAACCGCAACGAGGTGCCGGGCGCCAACGACCGCGACCGCTACTACTGGCGCGACGTCGGCACGATCGAGTCGTTCTTCGACGCCCACCAGGACCTCATCTCGGCGTTGCCGGTCTTCAACCTCTACAACAAGGACTGGCCGATCTTCAGCCAGCAGCTCAACAGCCCGCCGGCGAAGTTCGTCCGCGACGCGCAGGGCAACACGGGCACCATGATCGACTCGATCACCTCGCTCGGCGGCGTCATCAGCGGCGCTCACGTCGAGCGGAGCGTGCTCGGACCCTGGGTCATCGCGGAGTCGGGCGCCCGCATCGTCGACAGCATCGTGTTCGACAAGGTGCACATCGGGGCGGGCGCGGTCATCACGCGCGCCATCCTCGACAAGGACGTGGAGGTCGAGCCCGGCGCATCGGTCGGCGTCGACCACGACCGCGACCGCGCCCGCGGCTTCACCGTCACCGAGGGCGGCATCACGGTCGTCGGCAAGGGCGTGCGCGTCACCCCGTGAGCGCGATCCGCCCGATGACGGCGCCCGTCGCCTCGTCGGCGCCCCCCGTCCCCCGCGTCCTCCCGCGCATGCTCGTGGTGCTCGACGTGGACTCGACCCTCATCGAGGACGAGGCCATCGAGCTGCTCGCCGCCGAGGCGGGGTCGCTCGACGAGGTCGCCGCCGTCACGGACCGCGCGATGCGCGGCGAGCTGGACTTCGCGGAGAGCCTGCGGTCGCGCGTCGCGACGCTCGCCGGGCTGCCCGTGTCGGTCCACGCGGCGGTGGGCGCACGAATCCGCCTCACCCCCGGAGCGGAGCGGCTCGTCGCCGGGCTGCACGAAAGCGGCCACGTGGTCGCCGTGGTCTCGGGCGGGTTCCACGAGCTGCTGGATCCGCTGGCCGAGCGCCTCGGGCTCGACCGGTGGCGCGCGAACCGGCTCGAGACGTCCGAGGACCGGCTCACGGGTCGCGTCATGGGTCCGGTCATCGACGCCGCCGCGAAGCGGGCCGCCGTCGAGGAGTGGAGCCGAGAGCTGGGGATCCCGCTCTCGCGCGTCGTGGCGGTGGGCGACGGCGCGAACGACCTCGAGATGATGGCCGTCGCGGGCCTCTCGGTCGCCTTCGACGCGAAGCCCGCCGTCCGCCGGCGCGCCGACGTGTGCGTCGACCGCCGGGACCTCGCGCAGGTGCTCGCGCTGCTCGGCCTGCCCCGCTGATCCGTCGCGGCCCGCGACCTCAGCCGGCGACGACCGCCCGCGCGATCGCCGCGAGCTGCGCGATGTTCGCCGGCATCCGCTCCCGCTCGGACGGCAGGCTCGCGAGGTGCGTGACGTTGTCGAGGTACGCCAGGAAGATGAAGGCGCCGAAGCGCTCGTCCGGGACCCCCGTGCTGCCGCCCGCCGCCGTGTAGGCGCGGTGGAACTGCGCCCGCTGGCGGGGTGCGAGGTACATGATCGCCGCGGCGACGTCGAGCCCCGCCGGCCCGAGGCCGCATCGGTCGAAGTCGATGACGGAGACGCCCGCCGGCCCCTGGATCAGGTTCCCCGGGTGGTAGTCGCCGTGCACCATGATCGGCGGGCCGGCCTCCGCCAGCGTGGCGCGGAGCTCCGCGATCGCGCCGGCCAGCGCGTCCGCGGTGGAGCCGTCGGCCATGATCCCCGGGTACCCCTCGACCAGGCGCTCCAGGCGGACGGTCGCGTAGTCCGCGTCGTAGCGGCGGCGCTGCCCCGCGAGGGCGACGGCGGCCGGGTCCGCGCCCGCCGCGTGCAGGGACGCGAGCGTCTCCGCGAACGGGCCCGCGTCCGACGTGGCGGGCAGGCTGCTCAGCATCTCCCCGTCGTGCCACGTGAGCAGGCTCGCGAGCCGCCGCTCGACGCGCTCGCCGGACGCGCCCACGACCGCGCGGCGGAGGCCGACCTCGTCGTCGTCCGGGACAGCGGCCTCCACGGTCGCCGTCCAGGTCCCGTCGCGCGTGCGCTGCGGCTCGGGCACGGACGGGCCGCCGCGCCCGGCCAGCATGTCCAGCCAGTCGAGCTCCAGGTCGATCTCGTGCTGCTTCCGGCGCGCCACGTGCAGGCGCAGGAGGTAGCGGGATCCCCCGTCGACGTCGACGCGGTAGGCGTGGTTGTGCGTGGCCCCCAGCTCGGTGAGCGCGGCGGGACCCGTGTCCCAGGCCGCCAGGAGGTCGGACACGGCGGTCTCCTCGGCGGGCGGCGTCAGTGGCCCATGCCGAGGCCGCCGTCGACGGGGATCACGGCGCCCGAGATGTACGCGGCCTCGTCCGAGGAGACCCACGCCACGACGCCCGCGACCTCGGCGGCGGTGCCGTAGCGGCCGGCCGGGATCGACTTCCTGTACTCGGCCGCCGTCGCCTCGGGGAGCTCCGCGGTCATGTCGGTCTCGATGAAGCCCGGCGCGACGACGTTCGCCGTGATGCCGCGACCGCCGAGCTCGCGCGTGACCGAGCGGGCGAGGCCCACCAGGCCGCTCTTCGACGCCGCGTAGTTGACCTGGCCGCCTGAGCCGTAGAGCCCGACCACGCTGGAGATGAGGACGATGCGGCCGAAGCGCGCCTTGAGCATGCCCTTCGACGCGCGCTTGACGACGCGGAACGCGCCGCCGAGGTTCGTGTCGACGACCTCGGTGAAGTCGTCGTCGCTCATCCGCATCATCAGCATGTCCCGCGTGATGCCGGCGTTGGCGACGACGACCTCGACGGGTCCGTACGCGCCCTCGACCTCGGTGAACGCGGCGTCGACGGACGCGGCGTCGGTGACGTCGGCGCGCACCGTCAGCGAGCCATCGGGGCCCTGGCCGGACCGCGCGGTGACGGCGACGCGGTGTCCGCGGCGCAGCATCTCCTCGGCGATCGCGTACCCGATCCCCCTGTTGCCTCCGGTGACGACGACGGTGCGTGCGGTGCTCATGGGGGACCTTCCATTACGGCTTGGAGGGGGCTTGCGGACGCGGACGAGCCTATCGGTGGCGCGGCGTACCCTGGTCTCGATGGGGAGCGCGTCGCTCCCTCGAAGGACGCCATCCACGCATGCCAGCTCCGCAGCAGTCGGTCACCAGCCTCCCCCGGTCCCCGCAGGAGGACCGCCACGCCCGCATGGTGAAGTACACCATCGCGATGAGCATCCGCATGGTCTGCATCCTGTCGTGCCTCTTCCTGCAGGGCTGGTGGCTGGCTGTCGCCGCCATCGGAGCCATCGTGCTTCCGTACTTCGCGGTCATCCTCGCGAACGTGGGCGGCAACCAGGGCACCGCGGTCGAGCGGCCGGGCGGCGTGGTCGTCGTGTCGGCGCGCCACTCGGGATTCCCGCCGCCCGCCGAGCCGTACGTGCCCTCGGAGCCCTTCCGCGCGTCCGAGCCGTTCACGACGCCCGAGCCATTCACCACGTACGAGACCGGGCGCGCACCCGAGCCCACCCCCGCATCCGACGCGCGGTCGTCGGACGCGGGCACGCCGACGGCCCCCGACACCCCGACCGACGCGTGAACGGGCTCGCCTCCTGGGGCCTCGGATCCGCCGGGCCGTCGTCCGATGTCGTCGAGTGCTCGCGGGCCGGCTGCCGCGCGGACGCCGGCTGGCGCGTCGAGTGGCGGAATCCCCGGATCCACACGCCCGACCGGGTGAAGACGTGGACCGCGTGCGACGAGCACGTCGGCTTCCTGCGCGACTTCCTCGCGGGCCGCGACTTCCCGGTGCGCGTGGCAGCGATCGACGCGCCCGTCGAGGGGGCGATCGCGTGAGCCGCTGGCGCTTCGTCCTCAACCGCAGGTGGGCCGGCTACCTCCTGGTCGCCGTCGTCTTCGCCATCGCGTGCGTCCTGCTCAGCCACTGGCAGTTCGCCCGACGCGACGAGGCCCTCGCCGAGATCGCCAAGGTCGAGGACAACTGGGACCGCGCTCCGCAGCCCGTCGACCAGGTGCTCGCCGACACCTCGGCCTACGTGGACACGCAGAAGTGGACCCCGGTCACGATGACCGGCACCTACCTCGTCGATGAGCAGCTGCTGGCCCGCAACCGTCCCTTCAACGGGCAGCCCGGCTTCGAGGTCCTCACGCCCCTCCGGCTCGACGACGGACGGGTGTTCGTGGTCGACCGCGGCTGGGTGCCCATCGGCAACTCGCAGGACTCCCCCGACTCCGTCCCCGCGGCGCCCGCCGGCGAGGTCACGGTCACCGCCAGGCTGAAGGCCGGCGAGCCGGAGCTGCCGGGACGCTCGGCGCCCGAGGGGCAGATCGCCACCGTGAACCTGCCCGACATCGCGGACCGCGTCGGGTCGCCGACGTTCACGGGCGCCTACGGCCTGCTCATCTCGGAGGACCCCGCCCCCGCGGAGGCCGCGCCGTTCGCGACGCCGCGCCCCGAGGAGGACGAGGGTCCGCACCTGTCGTACGCCTTCCAGTGGATCGTCTTCGCGATCATCGCGTTCGTCGGGCTCGGCGTCGCGATCCGCAACGAGTACCGCATCATCAACCAGGACGACCCCGACGAGCAGGACCGCGAGCGCGCCCGTCAGGCCAAGCGCGCCAGGAAGCAGCCGTCGGACGCCGACGTCGAGGACCGCATCCTCGACGAGGCGCGCTGAGGCGCGCTGACGGTAATCGCCGCGACCGTCCGCGGACGCGGTGAGCCTCAGGCCAGCTCGATGAGCTCCATGTAGTCCGGGCTCCAGTGGTCCTCGGTGCCGTCCGGCATGATGAGCACCCGCTCCGGGTTCAGCGCCTCGACCGCACCCGCGTCGTGGCTGACCAGCACCACCGCACCCGAGTACGTGTTGAGCGCCCCGAGGATCTCCTCGCGGCTCGCCGGGTCGAGGTTGTTGGTGGGCTCGTCGAGCAGCAGCACGTTGGCACCGGACACGACGATCATCGCCAGCGCCAGGCGCGTCTTCTCGCCGCCCGAGAGCACGCCGGCGGGCTTCGCCGAGTCGTCGCCCGTGAAGAGGAACGAGCCGAGCACGCGGCGCGCCTCCATCTCCGAGATGTCGGGCGAGGAGGACACCATGTTCTCCAGCACGCTCCGCTTGACGTCGATGGTCTCGTGCTCCTGCGCGTAGTAGCCGACGCGCAGGCCGTGGCCGGGCTCGAGACGGCCGGTGTCGGGCTGGTCGACGCCCGCGAGGATCCGCAGCAGCGTCGTCTTGCCCGCGCCGTTGAGGCCGAGGATCACGACCTTGCTGCCGCGGTCGATGGCGAGGTCCACGGCAGTGAAGATCTCGAGCGAGCCGTAGTTCTTGCTGAGGTCGCTCGCCATGAGCGGCGTGCGCCCGCAGGCGACGGGCTCCGGGAAGCGCAGCTTGGCGACGCGGTCGACCGCGCGCACCTCCTCGAGCCCGGACAGCATCTTCTCCGCGCGACGCACCATCTGGTGGGCGGCCGCGGCCTTCGACGCCTTCGCGCCGAACTTCGCCGCCTGGAGCTGGAGGACGCCCGCCTTCTTCTCGACGTTGGCGCGCTCCTTCTTGCGGCGCTCCTCGTCGGCGGCGCGCTGGCGCTGGTAGTGCTTCCAGCCCATGTTGTAGATGTCGATGACCATGCGGTTCGCGTCGAGGTAGAAGACGCGGTTCACGGTGTCGCCCACGAGCTCCACGTCGTGGCTGATCACGATCAGCCCGCCCTGGTACCCCTTGAGGAACTCGCGGAGCCAGGTGACCGAGTCGGCGTCGAGGTGGTTGGTGGGCTCGTCGAGGAGCATCGTGTCGGCGCCGGAGAACAGGATCCGCGCGAGCTCGATGCGGCGGCGCTGACCGCCGGAGAGCGTGCTGAGGGGCTGGTCGAGGATCCGGTCGGGCAGGCTGAGGTTGCTCGCGATCGACGCGGCCTCGGCCTCGGCCGCGTACCCGCCGAGCGCGACGAAGCGCTCCTCGAGCCGGCCGTAGTCCTTCATCGCCTTCGCGGAGACCTTCTCGTCCGTGGACGCCATGTCGAGCATCGCGCGCTGCATGTCGAGCGACAGCGTGCCGAGCCCGCGGGCGTCGAGGATGCGCGTGCGCGCCAGGTCCTCGGGGTTGCCGGAGCGCGGGTCCTGCGGGAGGTAGCCGATCTCGCCGGAGCGGTCGATGCGGCCGCCCGTCGGCTGGCCCTCCCCCGCGAGGATCTTCGTGAGCGTGGTCTTGCCGGCGCCGTTGCGTCCGACGAGGCCGATCTTGTCCCCCGGGCTCACCCGGAACGAGACGTCCTCCATGAGGACGCGGGCGCCGACGCGCAGCTCCAGGTCGTGTACAGCGAGCACGGTGAGAGGTCCTTCTGATCAGCGGATGTCCCACGGTCCGTGGGAGGTGGGCGACCCGCAGCAGAGGGGGTCGAGCCCGGTCGGTCGAGGGCGTCCATCGGACCCGACCCGTCCAGTGTACGAGACGACGGCTCCGCGACCCTCCTCGCGGCGGACGGCCACGCGACGACGGCCCCACCCGGAGCGGGTGGGGCCGTCGTGGACGAGCGGGTCGTGACGCGGATCACATGGAGAAGCCGAGGGCCCGCATCATGTCGCGGCCGTCGTCCGTGATCCGGTCGGGGCCCCACGGCGGCATCCACACCCAGTTGATGCGGAACGCGGCCACCACGCCGTCCAGCGCCTCGGCCGTCTGCTCCTCGAGCACGTCCGTGAGCGGGCAGCCCGCCGACGTCAGCGTCATGTGGATGATGAGGGCGTCGTTCTCGTCGTCCCAGGCCAGGTCGTAGATGAGCCCGAGGTCGACCACGTTGATCCCGAGCTCGGGATCCATGACGTCCTTGAGCGCCTCCTCGACCTCGTCGAACTTCTGCGGGGTCAGCGTGCTCTGCGTGCTCACGCCGTCACCGTCGTGGAGGGAGCGAGGAAGCGGTCGTAGCCCTCCTCCTCGAGCCGGTCGGCCAGCTCGCGGCCGCCCTGCTCGGCGACCCGGCCCGCGACGAAGACGTGCACGAAGTCGGGCTGGATGTAGCGGAGGATGCGCGTGTAGTGCGTGATGAGCAGGAGCCCGAGGCCCGTGTTCGCCTTGGCGCGGTTGACGCCCTCGGAGACGATCTTGAGCGCGTCGACGTCGAGGCCGGAGTCGGTCTCGTCGAGCACCGCGAACTTCGGCTTCAGCAGCTCGAGCTGCAGGACCTCGTTGCGCTTCTTCTCGCCGCCCGAGAAGCCCTCGTTGACGTTGCGCTCTGCGAACGCGGGATCCATCTTGAGCGCCGCCATGGAGGTGCGGACGTCCTTGATCCAGCCGCGGATCGCCGGGGCCTCGCCGTCGATCGCGGTCTTCGCTGTGCGGAGGAAGTTGGTGGTGGTGACGCCGGGGATCTCGACCGGGTACTGCATGGCGAGGAAGAGCCCCGCACGGGCGCGCTCGTCCACCGTCATGTCGAGGACCTCGACGCCGTCGAGCGTGATCGAGCCGGAGTCGACGTGGTACTTCGGGTGACCCGAGATCGTGTACGCCAGGGTGGACTTCCCGGAGCCGTTGGGGCCCATGATCGCGTGGATCTCGCCCTCGTTGATCGTGAGGTCGACGCCCTTGAGGATCTGCTTGCGGCCCTGCTCGGTGTCGACGCTGACGTGCAGGTCGGTGATGGTGAGTGTTGACATCGGTGCGTTCCTCTAGCTCTTCGGGGTGGTGTCGATGTGGATGTCGCCGTCCACGATGGACACGGGGTAGACGGGGACGGGCTCGTAGGCCGGCAGCGTGCGCGGCTTGCCCGTCTCGAGGGAGAACTTGGACCCGTGCGCCCAGCACTCCAGGGTGTCGCCCTCGACGAAGCCCTCGGCCAGCGAGATGTCGCCGTGCGTGCAGGTGTCGCCGATGGCGTGCACCGTGCCCGAGGAGTCCTTGACCAGCGCGATGGCGAGGCCCTCGATCTCGATGCGGAGGGCCTCGTTCTCGCCGAGGTCGTCGACGGCGCAGATGCGGACCGCGGTCATCGCGCGACCGCCCCGGCCACGGCGCCGGACGCGGAGAGCTCGGCCTCGATGGCGGACTGCAGCCGCTCCTCGAGGTCGGGGACGCCGATCTGCTGGACGATCTCGCTCAGGAACCCGCGGACGACGAGGCGCCGGGCCTCCTCCTCCGTGATCCCGCGGGCCTGCAGGTAGAACAGCTGCTCGTCGTCGAAGCGGCCCGTGGCGCTCGCGTGACCGGCGCCGGCGATGTCGCCGGTCTCGATCTCGAGGTTCGGGACCGAGTCGGCCCGCGTGCCGTCCGTGAGGACGAGGTTGCGGTTCTGCTCGTAGCTGTCGGTGCCGGGCGCCGAGCGGCGGATGAGGACGTCGCCGATCCAGACCGTGCGGGCGCCCTTCCCCTGCAGGGCACCCTTGTAGGTGACCCGGCTGCGGGTGTTCGGGGCGTCGTGGTCGACGTACACCTGCTGCTCGAGGTGCTGGCCCGCGTCCGCGAAGTACACGCCGAGCAGCTCGCCGTCGGCGCCCTCGTTCGAGAGGTGGGCCGACGGGTTGACCCGGACGATGGATCCGCCGAGCGTCACCACCACGTGCTTGAGCTTCGCGTCGCGGCCGACGACGGCCTGGTGCGCCGCGAGGTGGCGCGCCTCGTCGTCCCACTGCTGCACGGTCACGACCGTGAGCTCGGCCTGGTCGCCGACGACGATCTCGACGTTCTCGACGAGGGACGCCGATCCGCCGTTGTCGAGGATGACCACGCCGCGGCTGAACGGCGCCGCCGTGATGACGGTGTGCGCCGCGCGGGGCGTCGAGCCGAGCTCGGAGCGGCCGACCGTGACGGTGACGCGCTCCTCCCCCGAGACGTCGATCGCGAGCGCCTCGCCGAACGACGACCAGGCGTTGGCCTGGGCGCGGTCCTCGGGAGCCCCCGCGGTGCCGACGCGCGCGTCGTCCCGGGGGATCCAGGAGACGGACGTGCCCGCGGCGTCGCTGTGCGTGAGCGGGTAGCGCGAGCCGTCGAGCTCCCCGGAGGTGAGGTCGTCGAGCTTGCGGACGGGCGTCAGCTTCCAGACGGCCTCACGGCCGGTGACGGCGTCGAACGCCTCGACGTCCGTGGACGTGAAGCGCTCGGAGCGGGTCTGGATGGGGACTGCCGCCCACCCTCCGTCGGTGTGCGCCCGGCTGCCGTGCTGGTCGGCGGGGACGGGGGCTTCTGTGGTGGCGAGTGGGGTCGTCATCTAGCCGACGGATCCTTCCATGCCCATCTCGATGAGCTTGTTGAGTTCGAGCGCGTACTCCATGGGCAGCTCTCGGGCGATGGGCTCGATGAAGCCGCGGACGATCATGGCCATGGCCTCGTCCTCGGGCATGCCCCGGCTCATCAGGTAGAACAGCTGCTCCTCGCTGACGCGCGAGACCGTGGCCTCGTGGCCGAGCTGCACGTCGTCGACGCGGATGTCGATCGCGGGGTACGTGTCGGAGCGGGAGATGGTGTCGACCAGCAGCGCGTCGCAGCGGACGGTGTTGGCGGAGTGGTGCGCCGCGGCGTCCACGCGGATCTCGCCGCGGTAGCCGGCCCGGCCGCCGCCGCGCGCGATGGACTTCGAGACGATCGACGACTGCGTGTACGGCGCCATGTGCACCATCTTCGCGCCGGCGTCTTGGTGCTGGCCAGGGCCCGCGAACGCGACGGAGAGGGTCTCGCCCTTGGCGCGCTCGCCCATGAGGTAGATGGAGGGGTACTTCATCGTGACCTTGGAGCCGATGTTGCCGTCGATCCACTCCATGGTCGCGCCCTCTGCCGCCGTCGCGCGCTTGGTCACGAGGTTGTAGACGTTGTTCGACCAGTTCTGGATGGTCGTGTAGCGGACGCGGGCGTCCTTCTTCACGATGATCTCGACGACCGCGGAGTGCAGCGAGTCGGACTTGTAGATGGGGGCGGTGCAGCCCTCGATGTAGTGGACGTAGCTGCCCTCGTCCGCGATGATCAGCGTCCGCTCGAACTGGCCCATGTTCTCGGTGTTGATGCGGAAGTACGCCTGCAGCGGGATCTCCACATGGACGCCCTTGGGCACGTACACGAACGAGCCGCCGGACCAGACGGCCGTGTTCAGCGCCGCGAACTTGTTGTCGCCGGCGGGGATCACGGTGCCGAAGTACTCCTTGAACAGCTCCGGGTGCTCGCGCAGCGCGGTGTCGGTGTCCATGAAGATGACGCCCTGGTCCTCGAGCTCCTTCTGGATGGAGTGGAAGACGACCTCGGACTCGTACTGGGCCGCGACGCCGGAGACGAGGCGCTGGCGCTCCGCCTCGGGGATGCCGAGCCGCTCGTACGTGTTCTTGATGTCGTCGGGCAGGTCCTCCCACGTCTGGGCCTGCTTCTCCGTGGAGCGCACGAAGTACTTGATGTTGTCGAAGTCGATGCCGGAGAGGTCGGCGCCCCAGGTCGGCATGGGCTTCTTGCCGAAGAGCTCGTAGCCCTTCATGCGGTTGGCGAGCATCCACTCGGGCTCGTCCTTGCGCCGCGAGATGTCGGCGACGACCTGCGGGGAGATGCCGCGCTTGGCCGAGGCACCGGCGACATCCGAGTCGGACCAGCCGAACTCGTACTGCCCCAGGCTCTCGAGCTCCGGTCGGTCGATGAGCACATCTGACATGGCTACCTGCTTTCCTGACGATCTGGGCGTATCAGCGCCGTATCGGCATGCACCCCCCGCACGGCGAGGCCGCTTCGGTGACGGGGGGAAGACTGTGGGTCTCAGGGATGCGGCGGCTTCACGCCTCGCACCCCTCTTAGGATGAACACGAACGCGGGTGGACTTGTTCCCGCCGTCCTCGCTGACGTGCCGGATGCTGCAAGACCCGACGTGTTCCATGAACCACCCGATTCTACGGGCAATCCAGCGGGCACGGAAGGCAGGCAGTGACTCACGGCACCGATGCGGGGCAGTCTCCCAGTGGGAGCGTGCTAGGTCAGACCCTCATGGTCGGGAGGCGGTTGCGGGAGCGGCTGCCGGACGGGATCACCCGCGCCACGCGGATCCTCGTCTGGACCACGCTCGCCGTGCAGACGCTCGTCGTCGGCACCGGCGGGCTCGTCCGGCTCACGGGCTCCGGGCTCGGCTGCCCGACGTGGCCGCGGTGCACCGCCGACTCCTTCGTCTCGACGCCCGAGATGGGCGTGCACGGGATCATCGAGTTCGGCAACCGCCTGCTCACCTTCGTGCTGGTCATCGTCGCCATCGCCACGTTCCTCGCCGTGCTGCGGCTCCGGAACCGCGGACGCGGCCTGTTCTCGATCGCACTCGCCATCGGCCTCGGCATCCCCGCCCAGGGCGTCATCGGCGGGATCACCGTCCTCACCGGGCTGAACCCGTACGTCGTCGGCCTTCACTTCGTGGTGTCCGTGGTGCTCGTCGTGCTGTCGACCGTGCTGGTGTGGCGCACCTACCACCCGCTCGACGAGGCGGAGCGGTCGGTCCCGTCCTCGTTCGCGGCCCTCGCGCGCATCACCGCGGTCGTCGTGGGCATCACGATCCTCGTGGGCATCGTCGTGACCGGGTCCGGCCCCCACGCGGGCGACCAGGGCGCGGCGCGCAACGGGCTCGACCCCGAGCTCCTGCAGCACGTCCACAGCTGGCCGGCGTACGCGACCTTCGGCCTCACCATCGCCCTCGTGGTGATCGCGGCGCGGAACCGGTGGACGGCCGTCTCGCGGTGGACCCGGGTGCTGCTCGCGGTCGAGGTCGTCCAGATCGCCGTGGGCCTCATCCAGGCCCGGACCGGGCTCCCCGAGTTCCTCGTGGGGCTGCACATGGTGCTCGCCTGCCTGCTCGCCTCCGCGATGACCGCCACGCTGCTCAGCACGACGCGGCGCGCGGACAGCCTGCGCCTCACGCCAGCGGAGGTGCGGCGCTCCGCCCACGTGGGCTGATCCCCGTCCGTCCCGTCGACGCCCGCCCGAGCAGCGCTCGCGGCGGGCGTCGTCGCGTCCGGGCTCCGACACCGCTCCGGCCGGGCGCACGGGGGGCCCTCAGCGGTCGCCGTCCCTGTCGACCGTCCCTGTCGACCGTCCCGCGAGGGTCCGGGGCCGAGTCGGGCCGACGGCGAGGTGGACCGGCCGGGTCGACGCATCGCGGCCGACGACGGCCTCGGGGATCAGAAGGGCAGGAGCGGGTCGATGCCGACCGCGAGGAAGAGCAGCGAGAGGTACGAGATGGACGCGTGGAAGACGCGCATCGGCTTGATGGGCTCGTGCCGCACCGCCAGGTCGTACAGGCGGTGCGTCTCGTAGACGAACCAGCCGCCGCCAGCCAAGGCCGCGAGCGTGTAGACGAGGCCCATGCCGGCGACCGGGATGAGCAGCAGGGAGCAGGCGAGCGTGGCCCAGGCGTACAGGATCGTCTGCAGACCGACGGCGGCGCGCCCGCGCACTACGGCGAGCATCGGCACGTTGACGGACGCGTAGTCGTCGCGGTACTTCATGGACAGCGGCCAGTAGTGCGGCGGGGTCCAGAGGAAGACGATCATGAAGAGGATCACGGGCGCCCAGGAGATGTCCCCCGTGACGGCGGCCCAGCCGATGAGGACCGGCATGCAGCCCGCGGCCCCGCCCCAGACGATGTTCTGCGGCGTGCGGCGCTTCAGCCACAGCGTGTAGACGAAGACGTAGAAGAGGATGGCGGCGAGCGAGAGCGCCGCGGCCAGCCAGTTGGAGATGACCCCGAGCCAGATGATGCTGGCGACGCCGATGATCCACGCGAAGACGAGGGCCTCGCGATCCGTGAGCTCCCCCGTCACCAGGGGCCTGCGCTGCGTGCGCTTCATGACGCGGTCGATGTCGCGGTCGATGTAGCAGTTGAAGGCGTTGGCGCTGCCGGCGCTGAGCGTGCCGCCGACGAGGACGCCGAGGATCAGCCACGGGTTCGGCCACCCGCCCTGGGCGAGGATCATGACGGGCGCGGTGGTCACGAGCAGGAGCTCGATGACGCGCGGCTTCGTCAGTGCGACGTACGCCTTGGTCTTCCTCGCCACGCCGATCGTCTCCCGATCGACCCGACTCTGCACCGCAACGTTCATCGCACCTCTAACTCGCCGGACATTCCCTCCCCATGGTAGGCCACCGCCCCTGCGAGCCGAGCCGACCGGGGGCGTCCGGGCGGGCTCGGAACACCGAGGACCAGGTGGGTGTTCCATATACTGATAGGCGGTCCGGCTGGGCCTCCCCCATCTTCAGAAGGGCTAGAACCAAGTGGCAGCATTGCAATGGGACCCCATCGACAGCAAGGCGGTCGACACCGCACGGATCCTCGCCGCGGACGCGGTCGAGAAGGTCGGAAACGGTCACCCCGGCACCGCCATGAGCCTGGCCCCGGCGGCCTACCTCCTGTTCCAGAAGGTCATGCGCCGCGACCCCTCCGACAGCACGTGGATCGGTCGCGACCGGTTCATCCTCTCGGTGGGCCACAGCTCGCTGACGCAGTACACGCAGTTCTTCCTCGGCGGCTACGGCCTCGAGATCGAGGACCTCCAGGCCCTCCGCACGTGGGACTCCAAGACCCCGGGTCACCCGGAGTACGGCCACACCGACGGCGTCGAGATCACCACGGGCCCGCTCGGCCAGGGCCTCGCCTCCTCCGTGGGCTTCGCCTACGCCGCCCGCTACGAGCGCGGCCTGTTCGACCCGGAGACGCCCGCGGGCGAGAGCCCCTTCGACCACTTCGTGTACGTCATCGCCGGCGACGGCGACATGCAGGAGGGCATCACCTCCGAGGCCTCCTCCCTCGCGGGGCACCAGGAGCTCGGCAACCTCATCGCGATCTACGACAGCAACCAGATCTCGATCGAGGACGACACCGACATCGCCTTCACCGAGGACGTCGCCGCGCGCTACGAGGCCTACGGCTGGCACGTGCAGCACGTCGACTGGAAGAAGACCGGCGAGTACGTCGAGGACGTCCAGGAGCTGTTCGACGCCGTCGAGGCCGCCAAGGCCGAGACGCGCAAGCCGTCGCTCATCATCCTCAAGACGATCATCGGCTGGCCCTCCCCGAAGAAGCAGAACTCGGGCAAGATCCACGGATCGGCGCTCGGCGCCGAGGAGCTCGCGGCCGTCAAGCAGATCGTCGGCTTCGACCCCGAGAAGAGCTTCGAGGTGCCGGACGGCGTCCTCGAGCACACCCGGCAGGCGATCGAGCGCGGCCAGCAGCAGCACCGCGAGTGGGACGAGAAGCTCGCCGCGTGGGCCGAGGCGAACCCCGAGCGCAAGACGCTGCTCGACCGCGTCCTCGCCGGCGACGCCCCGGAGGGCCTCGACGAGGCGCTCCCGGTGTTCGCCGCGGGCAAGGACGTCTCGACGCGCGCCGCGTCCGGCAAGGTCATCAACGCCATCGCCGAGGTCATGCCCGAGCTGTGGGGCGGCTCCGCCGACCTCGCCGAGTCGAACAACACGACCATCGAGTCGGCGCCGTCCTTCGTTCCCGCCGAGCGTTCGACCGACATGTGGAAGGGCGACCCCTACGGCCGCGTGCTCCACTTCGGCATCCGCGAGCACGCCATGGGCGCGATCCTCAACGGCATCGTCCTCCACGGCAACACGCGCCCCTTCGGCGGCACGTTCCTCATCTTCAGCGACTACATGCGCCCGGCGGTCCGTCTCGCCGCGCTCATGAAGGCGCCGTCGATCTTCGTCTGGACGCACGACTCGGTCGCCCTCGGCGGCGACGGGCCGACGCACCAGCCGGTGGAGCAGCTCGCCAGCCTCCGCGCCATCCCGGGCCTCGACGTCATCCGCCCCGCGGACGCCAACGAGACCGCGCAGGCGTGGAAGACGATCCTCACCCGCCGCATGGGCCCCGCGGGCCTGGCGCTGTCGCGCCAGAACCTCCCGGTCCTGGAGCGCGGCGCGGGCGAGGCGACGGCCACCGAGTACGCCTCGGCCGCCGGTGTCGCCAAGGGCGCCTACATCCTCGCCGACACCGAGGGCACCCCCGACGTGATCCTCATCGCCACGGGCTCCGAGGTCCAGTTCGCCGTCGAGGCCCGCGACGCCCTCGCTGCCGAGGGCGTCCAGGCCCGCGTGGTCAGCGCCCCGAGCCTCGAGTGGTTCGAGGAGCAGGACGCGGCGTACAAGGAGCACGTGCTCCCCGAGGCGGTCGCCGCGCGCGTCTCCGTCGAGGCGGGCATCTCGCTCTCCTGGAAGCAGTACGTCGGGCACCACGGCCGCAGCATCTCGATCGAGCACTTCGGCGCCAGCGCCGAGTACGAGGTCCTGTACCGCGAGTTCGGCATCACCACGGAGGCCGTCGTGAAGGCGGCCAAGGAGTCCATCGCCTCCCTCTAGAAGCTGACGAGGAGCGGGGCGGCCGAGCTGCTCCGCTCCCCGCCGGCCCGCCGACCGGCACGTCCGGTCGGGACCAGGGAGGAGCGCACGACGCGTGCGCTCCTCCCCCACCGAACCTCACAACCAGCATGGAGAAGGCAACATGACCGACACCACTTCCCCCACCGCGCAGCTCTCCGCCGCGGGCGTCAGCATCTGGCTCGACGACCTGTCCCGCGAGCGCATCGACGCCAAGGGCATCGAGAAGGTGATCGCCGAGCGCGACGTCGTCGGCATCACGACGAACCCCACGATCTTCGCCTCGGCCCTCGCCAAGGGCGAGGCCTACGACGCCCAGGTCCGCGAGCTCGCGGCCGACGGCGCCGACGTCGACCGCGCGGTCTTCGAGATCACCACCCGCGACGTCGGCGAGGCCGCGCGCATCTTCCGCCCCGTGTACGACCGCACCGCCGGCTTCGACGGCCGCGTCTCCATCGAGGTCTCCCCCGACTTCGCGAACGAGACGCAGGCCACCATCGACGAGGCCCACAAGCTGTGGGACAAGATCGCCGAGCCGAACGTCATGATCAAGATCCCCGCGACCCGCGAGGGCCTCGAGGCGATCACCGAGGTCATCGGCGCCGGCATCAGCGTCAACGTCACGCTCATCTTCTCGCTCGAGCGCTACCGCGAGGTCATCAACGCGTACCTCACCGGCCTCGAGAAGGCCAAGGCCGCGGGCATCGACCTGTCGACCATCCACTCGGTCGCCTCGTTCTTCGTGTCGCGCGTCGACACCGAGATCGACAAGCGCCTCGACGCGATCGGCACCGACGAGGCCACCGCGCTCAAGAGCAAGGCCGGCGTCGCCAACGCGCAGCTCGCCTACCAGGCGTTCGAGCAGTCCTTCGCGTCCGAGCGGGCCCAGGGCCTCCTCGGCGCTGGCGCCAACAAGCAGCGCCCCCTGTGGGCCTCGACGGGCGTCAAGAGCCCGGACCTGCCCGACACGCTCTACGTCACGCAGCTCGTCGCCGCGGACGTCGTCAACACGATGCCGGAGAAGACGCTCGACGCGACCTTCGACCACGGCGTCATCGAGGGCGACACCATCACCGGCTCCTACGACGCCGCGAACGAGGTGCTGAACAAGGTCGACGAGCTCGGCATCTCCTACAAGGAGGTCACGGAGCTCCTCGAGTCCGAGGGCGTCGAGAAGTTCAAGGTGTCGTGGAACGAGCTCATCGAGACGGTCACGACCGCGCTGGACGGCGCCAAGTGAGCGTGCGCATCGCGCTGAGCGGCGCGGCGGCCACGGCCGTCGAGACCCACGTCCCCGCGCTCGTGGAGGCGCACGTCGCGTCCGGGATCACCGGGCTCGACGGGACCCTGTGGGGTCCCGACGCCGAGTCGGAGGCGACGAAGCGCCTCGGATGGACGCAGGCGGTCTCCGTATCGCGTCCCATGGTCGCCGAGATCACGGCGCTCCGCGAGGAGCTCCGCGGCCAGGGCGTCGACCACATCGTCCTCGGCGGCATGGGCGGATCCTCGCTCGCCCCCGAGGTCATCACCCGCACCGCGGGCGTCGAGCTCACCGTGCTCGACTCGACCGACCCCGGCCAGGTGCTCGCCGCCCTCGGCGACCGCCTCGCCAGCACCGCGGTCGTCATCTCCTCCAAGTCGGGGTCCACCCTCGAGACCGACAGCCAGAAGCGCGTCTACGAGAAGTCGTTCCGCGACGCGGGCATCGACCCGACCTCGCGCATCGTCATCGTGACGGACCCGGGCTCCCCGCTCGACGAGTCCGCCCGCGCCGACGGCTACCGCGTGTTCAACGCGGACCCCGACGTGGGCGGCCGCTACAGCGCGCTGACCGCGTTCGGCCTGGTCCCGTCAGGCCTCGCCGGGGCCGACATCGGCGGCCTGCTCGACGAGGCGGAGGCCGCGTCCGCGCAGCTCGCCGTCGACGACGTGTCGAACCCGGGCCTCGTGCTCGGCGCCGCGATCGCCGGCACGTCGCCGCTGAAGGACAAGCTCGGCATCGTCTCCGACGGCACGCACATCGTGGGCTTCGGCGACTGGGTCGAGCAGCTCATCGCGGAGTCGACCGGCAAGCTCGGCACGGGCCTGCTGCCCGTCGTGCTGCCGACCGACGCCCCCGAGCTCGGCCGCGGCCTCGCCGACCTGCAGATCGCGCGGCTCGTCGCCGACGTCGACGCGCACGACGCGGCAGAGGGCGAGATCGTCATCAGCGGGACTCTCGGCGCGCAGATCCTCACGTGGGAGTACGCCGTCGCGGTCGCGGGCCGCCTGCTCGAGATCAACCCGTTCGACCAGCCCGACGTGGAGGCCGCCAAGGTCGCCGCGCGCGGCCTGCTCGACGACCGCCCCGCGCCCCAGGAGCCCGTCGTCACGACGGACGGCATCGAGGTCCGCGGCACGAGCGACGTCACCGACGGCGCCACCGATGTGTCCTCCGCCATCGACGCCCTGCTCGCGCAGGTCGGACCCACGGGCTACGTCGCCGTGCAGGCCTTCGTCGACCGCCTCGCGCTCCCCGAGCTCGAGCGCCTCCGCGACGCCGTCGCCCGCAAGGTCGGCCGCCCGGTCACGTTCGGCTGGGGGCCCCGGTTCCTGCACTCCACGGGGCAGTTCCACAAGGGCGGCACCCCCGTCGGCGTGTTCCTGCAGATCACCGCGGACGCCTCCGAGGACCTCGCGATCCCCGACCGCCCCTTCACCTTCGGCGAGCTCATCCAGGCCCAGGCCGCCGGCGACGCCACCGTGCTCGCCGAGCACGGCCGTCCGGTCCTGCGCCTGAACCTCACCGACCCCACCACGGACGCCCGGGCCCTGCTCTCGACGCTCGAATGACCGCATCGCCGGATCCGTCCGGCAGATCGAGGAGTTACATGTCGCCGGTGGAAATCACCCCGGAATTCAATCCCCTGCGGATCCCGTCGGATCGTCGACTGAACCGCATCGCGGGGCCGAGCAGCCTCATCATCTTCGGCGTGACGGGTGACCTGTCGCGCAAGAAGCTGATGCCGGCCGTCTACGACCTCGCCAACCGGGGGCTCCTGCCCCCCGGCTTCGCGCTCATCGGCTTCGCCCGGAGGGACTGGGAGGACCAGGACTTCGAGCAGGTCGTGTACGAGGCCGTCAAGCAGTACTCGCGCACCAAGTTCGACGAGGACGTCTGGCGCCAGCTGGCCCAGGGCATCCGCTTCGTGCAGGGCACCTTCGACGACGACGAGGCGTTCCAGACGCTGAAGGACATCACCGAGGAGCTCGACCGCGAGCGGGGCACGATGGGCAACCACGCGTTCTACCTGTCGATCCCGCCGAAGTCCTTCCCGCTGGTCACCGAGCAGCTCCGCCGCTCGGGCCTCGCGGACCAGAAGGAGGGCCACTGGCGCCGGGTCGTCATCGAGAAGCCCTTCGGCAGCGACCTCAAGACGGCCCGTGAGCTGAACGCGGTGGTCGAGTCGGTCTTCCCGCCGGACTCGGTGTTCCGCATCGACCACTACCTGGGCAAGGAGACGGTCCAGAACATCCTGGCGTTGCGCTTCGCGAACCAGCTCTACGAGCCCCTGTGGAACGCCAACTACGTCGACCACGTGCAGATCACCATGGCCGAGGACATCGGCGTGGGCGGTCGTGCCGGGTACTACGACGGCATCGGCGCGGCGCGCGACGTCATCCAGAACCACCTCCTGCAGCTCCTCGCCCTCACGGCCATGGAGGAGCCCGTCGCGTTCGACGCGTCGAGCCTCCGGGACGAGAAGGAGAAGGTGCTGTCCGCGGTGCGACTGCCGAAGGACCTCTCGACCGCCACGGCCCGCGGGCAGTACGCCGGCGGCTGGCAGGGCGGTGAGGAGGTCGTGGGCTTCCTCGACGAGGACGGCATGGACCCCGAGTCCCTGACCGAGACCTACGCCGCCATGCGCCTGGACATCAACACGCGCCGTTGGTCGGGCGTGCCGTTCTACCTGCGGGCGGGCAAGCGCCTCGGCCGCCGCGTGACGGAGATCGCGGTCGTGTTCAAGCGCGCGCCGCAGAACCTGTTCGCGGAGGACCAGACGTCGGCTCTCGGGCAGAACGCGCTCGTGATCCGGGTGCAGCCCGACGAGGGCGTCACCATCCGCTTCGGCTCCAAGGTGCCGGGCGCGGGCATGCAGGTGCGCGACGTCACCATGGACTTCGGCTACGGCCACGCCTTCACCGAGGCGAGCCCGGAGGCGTACGAGCGACTCATCCTCGATGTGCTGCTCGGCGACCCGCCGCTCTTCCCCCGCCACCAGGAGGTCGAGCTGAGCTGGAAGATCCTGGATCCCATCGAAGAATTCTGGCGCACGCAGGGCCAGCCCGAGCAGTACCGTCCGGGCACCTGGGGGCCGGCCTCGGCCGACGAGCTCCTCGCCCGCGACGGACGGACCTGGAGGCGGCCATGAGAGTCGATCTGCCGAACACCACCACCGCCAAGATCTCGAAGGCGCTCGTCAAGATCCGCGAGGAGGGCGGCGCCGTCGCCCTAGGCCGCGTCCTGACGCTCGTGATCTCCACCTCGCTCGGCAGCGAGGAGGAGGCCATCGAGGCCGCCAACGACGCGTCGCGCGAGCACCCCATGCGCGTCATCGTGATCTCGACCGAGCGCGGAGCCGCCCGGGAGACGACAACCGAGACGGCCCGGGTCGACGCCGAGATCCGCGTGGGCGGCGACGCCGGCGCGAGCGAGGTCGTCGTGCTCCGCGTGTACGGCGCGGCCGCCGAGGACGAGGAGAGCCTGGTCACGGGCCTCCTGCTGCCCGACGCACCGGTCGTCGCCTGGTGGCCGCACGACGCCCCAGCGGTCGTCAGCCAGTCGCCGCTCGGCCGCATCGCGCAGCGCCGCATCACGGACTCGTCCACGAGCAGCAACCCGCGCGTCGCCCTGCAGCACCTGGCGGAGACGTACGCCCCCGGCGACACGGACTTCGCCTGGACGCGCCTCACGCTGTGGCGCGCGCTGCTCGCCGCCGTGCTCGACCAGCCGCCGTACGAGCCCGTCACGAAGGTGGAGGTGTCCGGCGCGGCCGACTCCCCCTCCACCGTGCTGCTCGCCGCGTGGCTGGGACTGCAGCTGCAGGTGCCGGTGCTGCACGAGGTCACCACGCGGGCCACCGGCTCGAGCGGGATCCACGGCGTGCGCCTCCACCGCGCGTCGGGCGTCATCGACCTCGACCGCCCCATCGCCAACGTGGCGACGCTCAAGCAGCCGAACCAGCCGACGCACGATGTGAGCCTCCCCCGCCGGAGCCTCCGCGACTGCCTGGCCGAGGAGCTGCGGCGCCTCGACCCCGACTCGCTCTACGGGGACGTGATCCGTCACGGTCTCGAGCAGGCGACCGCCGGCCACGGGTACATCACCGCGTCCACCACCGCACGGAAGGACTCGGGAGACCGATGACGAACGACCGCAGGGTGCTCGTGCACCCCGACAAGAAGGCCATGACCGGCTCCGTCGCCGCGCGCTTCCTCACGAAGCTCGTCGACATCCTGGACGAGGAGGAGACGGCCAACGTCGTCCTCACCGGGGGGACGGTCGGCCCGAGCATCCTCGCGGCCGTCAACGAGTCCGCGGCGCGCGACAGCGTCGACTGGACCCGCGTCCACTTCTGGTTCGGCGACGAGCGGTGGCTGCCCCAGGGCGACCCCGAGCGGAACGACACCACGGTGCGCACGGCCCTGCTCGACCACATCGACCTGCCCGCGGAGAACGTCCACGCCATGGGCGCGAGCGATGCAGGGCAGACGCTGGATGAGGCCGTCGCGGCGTACACCGCCGAGCTCGCGGAGCACGCCAACGGCGACACCTCGCTCCCCCGCTTCGACATCACGTTCCTCGGCGTCGGGCCGGACGGACACGTGGCGTCGCTGTTCCCGGACAGCGAGGGCATCCGCACGATGGACACTGCGGTGATCCCGGTGCGCAACTCGCCGAAGCCCCCGCCGGAGCGCATCTCCCTGACCCTGCCTGTGCTGAACTCGTCGCTGCGCATCTGGATGGTGCTGGCGGGGCCGGACAAGGCGTTCGCTCTCGGGCTCGCGCTGGCAGGCGCCGACCGCACCGAGGTGCCCGTCGCGGGCATCAAGGGGCGCAAGCGCACCGTGTTCTTCATCGACCGCGAGGCCGCGGCGGACGTGCCGGAGAACCTGATGCTGTCGACGTACTGACCCGGGTGCCGGCGAGAGTCGGCGCACGGCACGAAGGGCGGTCCTCCGGGGCTGCCCTTCGTCGTCCGCGACGACCGCCGCGGGCCGACGCGCCTCGTCCTCCGAGCTGCCAGCCCGGCTGGCGCGGTTCCGCGAGACGCGAGAACGCCCCCGTCCTTCTGGACGGGGGCGTTCTGGCGTCGTGCGGGTGGGCCTACTTGGTGGCCTTGACCGTGCCGCGGCGGGCGCGGAGCTGCTCCAGCGCCTCCTCGAGGAGCTGGCTCGCCTCCTCCTCGCTGCGGCGCTCCTTCACGTACGCGAGGTGCGTCTTGTACGGCTCGAGCTTGGCGACCGACGGCGGGTTGGCCTTGTCGCGCCCTGCCGGGAGACCCGACTGCGGGGAGTCGATGGTCGCGGGGATCTCCTCCTCGGGCAGGTTCGCCGCGAAGTGACGGACGGTCTCGTTGCCGAGGGCGTCCCAGTACGAGATCGAGATGCGCTCCGCGTGGAAGCCTCGGTCCTGCTCGCCCATGGGGCCCGCGCCGACGCGCGAACCGCGGATGGCGCTTCCTCCTGATGCCATGTGGCTGCTCCCTACAATCCGGTGTCGAACTTGGTGATCAGCCCGAGGACCACGATGCACGTGACCCAGACGAGGCCGAGGATGACGGTGATGCGGTTCAGGTTCCGCTCGGCCACGCCGGACGAGCCGAGGCTCGACGTCGTGCCGCCCCCGAACATGTCGGACAGACCGCCGCCCCGCCCCTTGTGCAGGAGGATGAGCATGGTCAGCAGGAGGCTGGTGATTCCCAGAACCACCTGCAGGACTACCTGGAGGATTTCCACGTGCGGCCTTTCGGGTGCGCGGTGCTGTGGCCGAGACCGACCGTTGGACGGCCGATGGGCCGTTGTCGATTATAGCGGGCGGCTGGGTGCGCCGAACCGCCCGCGCCCGGATGGACGCGAGCGGCTCGAGGGAGCGCGGTGGATCAGACGCCGACGTGCGAGCGGAACCGCGCGATCGCGGAGAACTCCTGCACGTCGAGGCTGGCGCCGCCGACGAGGGCCCCGTCGACGTCCGGCTCGCGGAGGAAGCCCGCGATGTTGCCGGACTTGACCGAGCCGCCGTAGAGGATCCGCGTGGCCTTCGCCGCCTCGTCGCCGAGGAGCTCGGCGACGACCGCGCGGAGCGGGGCGGCGACCTGCTGCGCCTGCTCGGGCGTGGCAGCCTGGCCGGACCCGATGGCCCAGACGGGCTCGTAGGCGACGACCACGTCGGCGCCCTTCGGGAGCCCCCCGAGCGCGACGCGCAGCTGGGCCACGGGGACGGCGCTGGCGCCGTGCTCCTCGAGGTCGGCCGCGGTCTCGCCCACGCAGATCACCGGCACGATGCCCTGCTTCACGGCGGCGGCCGACTTCGCGGCCACCTGCTCATCGGTCTCGCCGTGCAGCGTGCGCCGCTCGGAGTGGCCGACGATGACGTACCTGCAGGCGAGCTGCGCCAGGAACGCCGCCGAGATCTCTCCCGTGTACGCGCCGGACTCGTGCTCGGAGACGTCCTGGGCGCCGTAGGCCAGCTCGAGCTTGTCGGCCGAGACGAGCGTCTGCACGCTGCGGATGTCGGTGGCCGGCGGGAACACCGCGACCTCCGCCTCCTGGTAGTCGTGCTTCGCGTCCTTGAGGCTCCACGCGAGCTTCTGCACGAAGGCGATGGCCTGGAGGTGATCCAGGTTCATCTTCCAGTTGCCCGCGATGAGGGGCGTGCGCCCCTGCGGGCGATCGGTCACTGCCATCCGAGGACCTCCAGTCCCGGCAGGCGCTTCCCCTCGAGGAACTCGAGGCTCGCGCCGCCTCCGGTCGAGATGTGACCGAAGCGGTCATCATCGAATCCGAGCGCGCGGACCGCGGAGGCGCTGTCGCCGCCGCCGACCACGGAGAGCCCCTCGACGCGCGTGAGCGCCTCGGCGACCGTCTTCGTGCCGGCCGCGAACGGCTCCAGCTCGAAGACGCCCATGGGGCCGTTCCAGAACACCGTCGTGGAGCCGCGGATGATGGTCGCGAACGCGTCGGCGGTCTCGGGGCCGATGTCGAGCCCGAGCCCCTTCGCGCCCGCGGGGGTCTGCTCGATCGCGTCGGCCCGGGTGACCTCGTGCGCGGCGTCGGCGGAGAACCCGTCGGCCACGACCACGTCGGTGGGGAGCACGATCTTCACTCCGCGCTCCTCGGCCTCGGCCAGGTAGCCCTTGACGGTCTCGATCTGGTCCTCCTCGAGGAGGCTGGCACCCACCTCGTGGCCCTGGGCCTTGAGGAACGTGAACAGCATCCCGCCGCCGATGAGCAGCGAGTCGACGCGCGGCAGCAGATGCCCGATCACGCCGAGCTTGTCCGACACCTTGGATCCGCCGAGGACGACCGTGTAGGGACGCTCCGGGTTCTCCGTCAGCCGGTCGAGGACCTCGAGCTCGCTCGCGATGAGCGACCCGGCGGCGCTGGGGAGCGCCGACGCGAGCTCGAACACGCTCGCCTGCTTCCGATGCACGACGCCGAAGCCGTCGGACACGAACGCGTCTCCCAGCTCGGCGACGGCCTCGGCGAAGCCACCGCGCACGTCCTCGTCCTTGCTCGTCTCCTCCGCGTGGAAGCGGAGGTTCTCGAGCACGACCACGTCGCCGTCGGTGAGTGCCTCGACGGCCGCGTGGGCGGAGTCGCCGACGGTGTCGGTCGCGAACGCGACCTCCTCGCCGAGCAGCTCGCCGAGGCGGGCCGCCACGGGGCGCAGGCTGTACTTCTGGTCGGGCGTGCCGTCGGGACGGCCGAGGTGGGAGATCACGACGACGCGGGCACCCGCCTCGCGGAGACCCGCGAGGGTCCCCAGCGAGGCGCGGATGCGTCCGTCGTCACCGATCACGCCGTCCTTCAGGGGGACGTTGAGGTCGCAGCGCACGATGACGCGACGGCCCCGGAGATCCCCCAGGGAGTCGATGGTGCGGAGAGCCACGGCCGGTTACAGGCGATCTGCGACGTACTCGGTGAGGTCGACGAGGCGGTTGGAGTAGCCCCACTCGTTGTCGTACCACGACGCGACCTTGACCTGGTTGCCGATGACCTTGGTGAGGCCGGCGTCGAAGATCGAGGAGTGCGGGTCGTTGACGATGTCGCTCGAGACGATGGGGTCCTCGGTGTACTTGAGGATGCCCTTGAGGGGGCCGTCGGCCGCGGCCTTGTACGCGGCGTTGACCTGCTCGACCGTGACGTTCGCCGTGGTCTCGATGGTGAGGTCGGTGATCGAGCCGGTGGGCACGGGCACGCGGAGGGCGTAGCCGTCGAGCTTGCCGACGAGCTCCGGGATCACGAGGCCGAGCGCCTTCGCGGCACCCGTCGACGTGGGGATGATGTTGACCGCGGCGGCGCGCGCGCGACGGAGGTCGCTGTGCGGGCCGTCCTGCAGGTTCTGGTCGGCCGTGTAGGCGTGGACCGTCGTCATGAGGCCGCGCTCGATGCCGAACTCGTCGAGGAAGACCTTCGCGAGGGGTGCGAGGCAGTTCGTGGTGCACGACGCGTTGGAGATGACGTCGTGGGTCGCGGGGTCGTAGGTGCCCTCGTTGACGCCGAGGACCAGGGTCGCGACGTTGTCGCCCGTGGCGGGCGCGGAGACGAGGACCTTCTTGGCGCCGGCGGTGATGTGCTTGCGCGCGTCCTCGGCCTTGGTGAAGCGGCCGGTCGACTCGATGACGATCTCGACGCCGAGCTCGCCCCAGGGGAGGTTCGCGGGGTCGCGCTCCTCGAGGACGCGGATCGCCTTGCCGTTGACGATGATGTTGTCGCCGTCCAGCTCGACGGTCGCGTCGAGGCGGCCCGTGATGGAGTCGTACTTGAGCAGGTGCGCGAGAGCCTTGTTGTCGGTGAGGTCGTTCACCGCGACGATCTCGATGTCGCTGCCCTTGGCGAGCGCTGCGCGGAAGTAGTTGCGGCCGATGCGGCCGAAGCCGTTGATGCCGATCTTGACGGTCACGTGTTCTCCTGTTGTTCTGCGCGCTCGGGGGCGGCGGTGGGTGGTGGAGGTTCGGGTGCGCGGGAGTCCTGGCGTGCGGGATCCGCGGGCGGCCGGGGTCTCCCCGCCGGCCGCCCGCGGATGCGGCTACGAGAGGAGGAAGAGGCCCTGCGTCTTGGTGCGGGCGGCCTCGAAGCGCGCCTGCACGTCGGCCCAGTTGACGATGTTCCAGAACGCCTTGACGTAGTCGGCCTTGACGTTGACGTAGTCGAGGTAGAAGGCGTGCTCCCACATGTCGAGCAGCAGGATCGGCACCGTCGCCGCGGCGAGGTTGCCCTGGTGGTCGTACAGCTGCTCGATGATGAGCTTCTGGCCGAGCGAGTCCCACGCGAGGATGCTCCATCCGGAGCCCTGGATGCCGAGGGCGGACGCGGTGAAGTGCGCCTGGAACTTCTCGTACGAGCCGAAGAACTCGTCGATGGCCGCGGCGAGCTCGCCGGTGGGCTTGTCGCCGCCGTCCGGGCTGAGGTTGTTCCAGAACACCGTGTGGTTGACGTGGCCCGCGAGGTTGAACGCGAGGTCCTTCTGCAGCTTGTTGACGAAGGTCAGGTCGCCAGCGTCGCGCGCCTCCTGCAGCTTGACGAGGGCGGTGTTCGCGCCGTCGACGTAGGTCTTGTGGTGCTTGTCGTGGTGCAGCTCCATGATGCGGCCGCTGATGCTCGGCTCGAGGGCCGAGTAGTCGTACGGGAGGTCGACGAGAGTGTAGTCAGCCATAGGTGTATCTCCTCTTCATTGCCCGGGGGCTCCCGGCCTGAGGCCGGGGGTGGGTGACGGATCGAGTCTAGTCCGGCGGCCCTCCGCGCCACCTGGCCGGATGACGCCCGGCGTCCGCCGGATGACCGGGCGCCGCGGGAGGCGTCCGGCGTCGGCGTGGGCTCGGCGGATCAGACGTCGTCGAGGTCGGCGGGCAGGTTCGCGTCGGTGCCGGGCAGGCCCTCGTCGACGGCCTTCTTGTCGGCCATGGCGAGGAGGCGGCGGATGCGGCCGGCCACGGCGTCCTTCGTCATGGGCGGGTCGGCGTGGTGGCCCAGCTCGTCGAGGCTGGAGTCGCGGAAGCGCAGGCGCAGGTCGCCCGCGTACTTGAGGTGCTCGGGGATGTCCGGGCCGAGGATCTCCATGGCGCGCTCGACGCGCGCGCACGCGGCGACGGCGGCCTGGGCGGAGCGGCGCAGGTTCGCGTCGTCGAAGTTGACGAGGCGGTTCGCGGTGGCGCGCACCTCGCGGCGCTGGCGCATCTCCTCCCAGTTCACGACCGTGCCCTGCGCGCCCATGACCCGCAGCATCTGGCCGATGGCGTCGCCGTCGCGGATGACGACGCGGTGGACGCCGCGGACCTCGCGCGCCTTGGCGCTGACGTCGAGGCGGCCTGCCGCGCCGACGAGCGCCATGGCGGCCTCGTTGCCGGGGCAGGTGACCTCGAGCGCGGCCGAGCGACCGGGATCCGTGAGCGTGCCCGCGGCGAGGAACGCGCCGCGCCAGACGGCCGCGATCTCCTCGCGGGAGCCCGTGGTGAGGCGGTTCGGCAGGCCGCGGATGGGGCGGCGGCGCGCGTCGAGCAGGCCGGTCTGGCGGGCGAGCGTCTCGCCGCCCTCCATGACCCGGACCAGGTAGTGGGTGGCGCGGCGCATGCCGGATGCGGGGATGACGGAGATGTCGCTGCGCACCCCGTAGAGCTCGGCGAGGTCCTTGCGGACGCGGCGCGCGAGGAGCGGCGTGTCCAGCTCGGACTCGACGGCGATGCGGTTCGAGATGAGGTGCAGACCGCCGGAGAAGCGGAGGATGGTGGCCAGCTCGGCAGCCCTCACCGTGGTCTTGCTGACCTCGACGCGTGACAGTTCTTCCTTGACGTCCGAGGTCAGAGGCAAATGCTTACTCCCTTGATGAGATGGGTGCCCTACTCCCGGCCGAGGTCGCGGTGCTTGGTGCTGACAGCGACGCCGGGAAGGGCGCGGAGGAGGCTGGAGAGCTCCTCGGCGACGGCTACCGAGCGGTGCTTGCCGCCGGTACAGCCGATAGCGATCGTAGCGTGTCTCTTGTTCTCCCGCTGATACCCCGCGAGCACCGGCGCGAGCGCCTTGGCGTACGCGTGGACGAACTCCTCGGCGCCCTCCTGGCCCAGCACGTACTCGCTGACGGCCTTGTCCCGGCCGGTGAGCGGGCGCAGCTCCGGGGTCCAGAACGGGTTGGGGAGGAAGCGCATGTCCGCCACCATGTCGGCGTCAGCGGGCGTGCCGTACTTGAAGCCGAAGCTCATGACGGTGACGCGCACGCCCGCGTCGTCGGCGCCGCTGAACTGCTCGGTGATGGTCGTGGCGAGCTGGTGAATGTTGAGCTCGGACGTGTCGATGACGAGGTCGCTGGCCTCGCGGATCTCGATCATGCGCGCGCGCTCGGCCGCGATGCCGTCGAGGAGCGTGCCGTTGCCCTGCAGCGGGTGCGGGCGGCGCACCTGCTCGAAGCGCCGCACGAGCGCCGCATCGGTGGCCTCGAGGAAGAGGACCCGCAGCCGAGGGCCCGTGCCGAAGGTCTGCAGGATGTCGCGGAGCTCCGAGAAGAAGTCGCCGCCACGGACGTCGACGACGGCCGCGATCTTCGGCAGCGAGGTGCCGGCGCGGCCGGCCAGCTCGACGAGCGGCTTGAGCATCTGCGGCGGGAGGTTGTCGACGACGTACCAGCCGAGGTCCTCCAGCGCGTTGCCGACGGTGGAGCGGCCCGCGCCGGACATCCCCGTCACGATCATGACGTCCTGCTGGGGGATCTCCACGCTCATGCGGGCATGCACCTCTCGTCGTGCGGGTCGATGGGTCCGAGTCTAGGCGGGACCCCCGACGGGGATCCCGGTGACGCTCACGTGCGCAGGCGCTCGTAGACAGCCTGCGCGAGCGTCGGGCCGATGGTGCGGACCGCGGCGATCTCCTCGACCTCGGCCTGCTTCAGCTTCGCGACGGATCCGAACTGCTGCAGCAGCCGCTGCACGCGCGACGGCCCGAGCCCCGGGATCTCGTTGAGCACCGACGTGATGTCGCGCTTGCGGCGGGCCCGCTGGTGCGTGATGGCGAAGCGGTGGGCCTCGTCGCGGATGCGCTGGATGAGGAAGAGCGCGTCGCTGTTGCGCGGCAGGATGATCGGGTAGTCGGAGTCCGGCAGCCAGATCTCCTCGAGGCGCTTCGCGATGCCCGCCAGCTGGATCCCGGTGACGCCCGACTCCTCCAGCGCCCGCTGGGCGGCGGCGACCTGCGGCTGCCCGCCGTCGACGATGAGCAGGTTCGGGCTGTAGGAGAACTTGTTCACGGGCGGCGCCTCGCCGAGCTCGGGCGGAGCGGCGTCGGCCGGTACCTCCGCCTCCTTGCCCAGGTAGGCGAGCCGGCGGGTGATGACCTGATGGATCGACTCGGTGTCGTCCGTGGAGTCGGCGATGTTGAAGCGGCGGTACTGGTCCTTGCGCGGCAGGCCGTCCTCGAAGACGACCATGGACGCGACGATGTTGGTGCCGCTGAGGTGCGACACGTCGTAGCACTCCATCCGCAGCGGCGCGTCGGGCATGCCGAGCGCCTCCTGGATGTCGGCGAGGGCCTTCGACCGCGTGGTGAAGTCGGAGCTGCGGCGCGTCTTGTAGAGCATGAGCGCGTTCTGCGCGTTGGTGGCGGCGGTGTGCGCGAGCGCGGCCTTGTCGCCGCGCTGGGCCACCCGGAGGTCGACCTGCCACGAGCTCGGGCGACCGCGGCGCACGGTGCCGTCGTCCTCCCCCGCGGCGCGGCGCTGGCTGAGCCACAGCTCGAGCTCGGCGGCGTCGGCGGGCAGCTCGGGCACGAGGACCTCGCGGGGAGGGTGCGCCTCGTCCTCGTAGGCGTTGTGCAGGACCGTCTCGACCAGCTCGCCGATCCCGATGTCGAGCTCCTTGTCGACCACCCAGGTGCGCGTGCCGCGGATGCGGCCGCCGCGGACCATGAACTGCTGGACGGCGGCCGCGAGCTCGTCTGCGGCGATGCCGAAGACGTCCGCGTCCACCCGGTCGTCGAACACGACCGCGGTCTTGGAGAGGGCGGCCTCGAGCGCGCCGATGTCGTCGCGGTGCCGGGCGGCGGCCTCGTAGTCCATCTCGGCGGCGGCGTCCTTCATCCGCTGCGTGAGCTGGCCCACGTACTTCGAGTCGTTGCCCGCCATGAAGCTCACGAAGTCGTCCGCGATCTCGCGGTGCTCCTCCTCCGAGACGCGGCCGACGCACGGGGCCGCGCAGCGGCCGATGTCGCCGAGCAGGCACGGGCGGTTCGTCTGCCGCGCGCGCTTGAAGGTGCTCTCCGAGCAGGACCGCATCGGGAACACCTTGAGCAGGTGGTCGACCGTCTCGCGGATGGCCCAGACCTTCGTGTACGGGCCGAAGTACTTGGCGCCGCGGATCTTGCGGTTGCGGGTGACCATGACCCGCGGGTAGTCCTCGCCGAGCGTGACCGCCAGGTACGGGTACGACTTGTCGTCGCGGAACTTGACGTTGAAGGGCGGGTCGAACTCCTTGATCCACGTGAACTCGAGTTGGAGCGCCTCGAACTCGCTGCCGACCACGGTCCACTCGACGCCGGCCGCGGAGGTGACCATGCGCCGGGTGCGCTCGTGCAGGCTCTCCAGCGGCGCGAAGTAGTTCGCGAGCCGGGCGCGCAGGTTGTTCGCCTTGCCCACGTAGAGCACGCGGTCCGCGGCGTCGCGGAAGCGGTAGACGCCCGGCGACGTGGGGATCTCCCCGGCCGCCGGACGGTAACCGACGGTGTCGGTGCGGGCCATCAGCCGGCCGCGCGCTCCTCGCGCGCACGCTGGGACTCGATCGCCGCCGCCTCGGCCTCGGCGTCGAGGACCTCCTTGAGGAAGCCGCCCGTGTAGCTCTCCGGCACGGTGGCCAGGTGCTCGGGCGTGCCGGTGGCGAGCACCGTGCCGCCGCCCGCGCCGCCCTCGGGACCCATGTCGATGAGCCAGTCGGCCGACTTGATGACGTCGAGGTTGTGCTCGATGACGATGACGGTGTTGCCCTTGTCGACCAGCCCGTTGAGCACGAGGAGGAGCTTCCGCACGTCCTCGAAGTGGAGGCCCGTGGTCGGCTCGTCGAGCACGTAGATGCTCCGGCCGTTCGACCGCCGCTGGAGCTCGGTCGACAGCTTGACGCGCTGCGCCTCGCCGCCGGACAGGGTCGTGGCGCTCTGGCCGAGCCGCACGTATCCGAGGCCCACGTCGACGAGCGTCTTCATGAACCGGTGGATCGCCTGGATCGGCTCGAAGAACTCGGCCGCCTCGCTGATGGACATGTCGAGCACCTCGGCGATGCTCTTGCCCTTGTAGTGCACGCTGAGGGTGTCGCGGTTGTACCGCGCTCCCCCGCAGACCTCGCAGGCTACGTACACGTCGGGCAGGAAGTTCATCTCGATCTTGATGGTGCCGTCGCCCGAGCACGCCTCGCAGCGCCCGCCCTTGACGTTGAAGCTGAAGCGGCCGGGGAGGTACCCGCGGGCCTTGGCCTCTGTGGTCTCGGCGAACAGGTTGCGGATCCGGTCGAACACGCCCGTGTAGGTGGCCGGGTTGGACCGCGGGGTGCGGCCGATGGGGTTCTGGTCGACGTGCACGACCTTGTCGAGGTTCTCGAGGCCCGTGACACGCGAGTGCTTGCCCGGCACCTTGCGGGCGCCGTTGAGCTCGTTGGCGAGCACGCGGTAGAGGATGTCGTTCACGAGCGACGACTTGCCGGATCCGCTGACGCCCGTGACGGCCGTGAGGGTGCCGAGCGGGAACGCAGCGGTGACGTTCTGCAGGTTGTTGGCGCGGGCGCCGACCACCTGGATCTGCCGCTTCCGGTCGATCTTCCGGCGCTTCGTGGGCGTCGCTATGGAGCGCCGGCCGGCGAGGTAGTCCCCCGTGAGCGACTCGCGGTTCTCGATGAGGCCCTCGTAGGAGCCCGAGTGCACCACCTTGCCGCCGTTGACGCCGGCGCCCGGGCCGATGTCGACGATCCAGTCGGCGGTGCGGATGGTGTCCTCGTCGTGCTCGACGACGATGAGGGTGTTGCCGAGGTCGCGCAGCTTCACGAGCGTCTCGATGAGGCGGCGGTTGTCGCGCTGGTGCAGGCCGATGGACGGCTCGTCCAGCACGTACAGCACACCGGTGAGACCCGAGCCGATCTGCGTGGCCAGGCGGATGCGCTGCGCCTCACCACCCGAGAGCGACGCGGCCGCCCGCGCGAGGTTGAGGTAGTTGAGGCCGACCTCGATGAGGAACTCGAGGCGCACGCGGATCTCCCGGAGCACCTGCGCGGCGATGTGCGCCTCGCGGTCGGTGAGCTCGAGCTGCGCCATGAACTCCTGCGCGTCGGAGAGGCTCATCTCGGCGACGTCGGCGATGTTCGCGCCGTGCACGAGGACCGCGAGGACCTCGGGCTTCAGGCGCTTGCCGTCGCACACGGGGCACGGGATCTCGCGGAGGTACTCGCCCCAGCGCGCCCGTTGGTTGTCGGTCTCGGCCTGCGCGAACTGGCGCTCGATGTAGGGCATGACGCCCTCGAAGCCCGAGGAGTACGTCATCTCACGGCCGTAGCGGTTCTTCCACTTGACCTGCACCTCGAAGTCGTTGCCCCGGAGGACGGCCTCGCGGACCTCCTCGGAGAGCTTCCGCCACGGCGTCGTGAGGGAGAACTTGAGGTCGCGCGCGAGGCCCGCGAGCAGCTTCTCGTAGTACTGGAAGAGGCCCTTGCCCTGCGTGGTCCACGGGAGGATGACGCCGTCGGCGATGCTCAGCGACTCGTCGCCGATGAGGAGCTCCTGGTCCACCGACATGCGGGTGCCGAGGCCCGAGCACTCGGGGCACGCGCCGAAGGGCGCGTTGAACGAGAACGTGCGCGGCTCGATCTCGGTGAGCTGGATGGGGTGGTTGTTCGGGCAGGACAGCTTCTCGGAGTACGTGCGCAGGCCGCCCGGGCCATCGACGTCGACGAAGTCGATCATGACGATGCCGTCCGTGAGGCGGAGCGCCGTCTCGAGCGAGTCCGTCAGCCGGCCGAGGATGTCGTCGCTCGCGACGAGGCGGTCGACCACGACCGAGATGTCGTGCTTGTACTGCTTCTTGAGCTTGGGCGGCGAGCTGAGCTGGATGAGCTCCCCGTCGACGATGGCCCGCGAGTAGCCGCCGGACGCGAGCTCCGCGAACAGGTCGACGAACTCGCCCTTCTTCTGCGACACGATGGGGCTGACGACCTGGTACCTGGTGCCCGTCTCCAGCTCCATGAGCTGGTCGGCGATCTGCTGCACGGTCTGGCGCGAGATGCGCTCCCCGCACACGGGGCAGTGGGCCACGCCGATGCGCGCCCAGAGCAGGCGCATGTAGTCGAAGATCTCGGTGATGGTGCCGACCGTGGATCGCGGGTTGCGGTTCGTGGACTTCTGGTCGATGGAGACCGCGGGGCTCAGGCCCTCGATGAAGTCGACGTCCGGCCGGTCGACCTGGCCGAGGAACTGACGGGCGTACGCGGAGAGCGACTCGACGTAGCGGCGCTGGCCCTCCGCGAAGATCGTGTCGAACGCGAGGGACGACTTGCCGGACCCCGACAGGCCCGTGAAGACGACGAGGGAGTCGCGCGGGATGTCGAGGTCGACGTCGCGGAGGTTGTGGACGCGAGCACCGCGGACGCTGAGGAGGGAGGAGGACTCGACGGGGGAGATTGACACCCGTCCATCGTATGCGTCGCCACCGACACCGAGGACGGCACGGGTCAGGCGGCTCCCGCCCGACCCGTGCCCGCCGCGATCAGGACAGGTGGCCGGCCTTCTCCATCTGCCGCAGCTCGCGCTTCAGGTCGCCCAGCTCGTCGCGGAGGCGCGCGGCCAGCTCGAACTTCAGCTCGCCGGCGGCCTGCAGCATCTGGTCGTTGAGGTCGGAGATGATCGTCTCCAGCTCGTTCGCCCCTGCGGCTGCCTTGCCCTCGCGCCGCAGGTTGGGGGTGGGCGAGCGCTTGCCGCCGCCGCGCCCCTCGAGCATCTTCTTCGTGTCCTCGCCCTCGCGCGCCAGGATCTCGGTGATGTCGGCGATCCGCTTCCGCAGCGGCGTGGGGTCGATGCCGTGCTCGGTGTTGTAGGCGACCTGCTTCTCGCGGCGCCGGTCGGTCTCCTCGATGGCGCGCTTCATGCTGTCGGTGAGGACGTCCGCGTACATGTGCACCTCGCCGGACACGTTGCGGGCCGCGCGGCCGATGGTCTGGATGAGCGACGTCGACGACCGGAGGAATCCCTCCTTGTCCGCGTCGAGGATGGCGACGAGCGACACCTCGGGCAGGTCGAGGCCCTCGCGGAGGAGGTTGATGCCGACCAGCACGTCGTACACGCCGGCGCGCAGCTCGCTGAGCAGCTCGACGCGCCGCAGGGTGTCGACGTCCGAGTGCAGGTAGCGCACCCGCACACCCGCCTCGGCGAAGTAGTCGGTGAGCTCCTCCGCCATCTTCTTGGTGAGCGTGGTGACGAGGATGCGCTCGTCCTTCTCCACGCGGATGCGGATCTGCTCGAGCAGGTCGTCGATCTGGCCCTTGGTGGGCTTGACGACGATGGCCGGGTCGATGAGGCCGGTGGGGCGGATGATCTGCTCCACGACCCCGTCGCCCATGCCGAGCTCGTACTTGCCGGGCGTCGCCGACATGTACACGGTCTGCGGCACGCGCTCGGTGAACTCGTTCCACTTCAGCGGTCGGTTGTCGAGGGCGCTGGGCAGGCGGAAGCCGTGCTCGACGAGCGTGCGCTTGCGCGACGAGTCGCCCTCGAACATGGCGCCGATCTGCGGCACGGTGACGTGCGACTCGTCGATGACGACGAGGAAGTCGTCCGGGAAGTAGTCGAGCAGGCAGTGCGGGGCCTCCCCCGCGTCGCGCCCGTCGATGTGCCGCGAGTAGTTCTCGATGCCGGAGCAGAAGCCGATCTGCTGCATCATCTCGATGTCGAAGTTGGTGCGCATGCGCAGGCGCTGGGCCTCGAGCAGCTTCCCCTCGCGCTCCAGGACGGCGAGCCGCTCCTCGAGCTCCTGCTGGATGGTGCCGATGGCCCGCTGCATGACCTCGGTCTCCGCCACGTAGTGCGAGCCCGGGAACACCGACACGGAGTCCATCTTGCGGACCACGTCTCCCGTGAGCGGGTGCAGCTGGTACAGCGCCTCGATCTCGTCGCCGAACATCTCGATGCGGATGGCCAGCTCCTCGTACATCGGGATGATCTCGATGGTGTCGCCGCGCACGCGGAAGTTGCCGCGCGAGAAGTCGACGTCGTTGCGCTGGTACTGCATGGAGACGAACTTGCGGATGAGGGTGTCGCGGTTGATCTGCATGCCCACCTGCAGCGCGACCATGGCGTTCATGTACTGCTCGGGCTGGCCGAGGCCGTAGATGCATGACACCGTGCTGACCACCACGACGTCGCGGCGGCTGAGCAGCGAGTTGGTGGTGGAGTGGCGGAGGCGCTCGACCTCGGCGTTGACCGACGAGTCCTTCTCGATGAAGGTGTCCGTCTGCGGGACGTAGGCCTCCGGCTGGTAGTAGTCGTAGTACGAGACGAAGTACTCGACCGCGTTGTCCGGCATGAGCTCGCGGAACTCCGTGGCGAGCTGGGCGGCCAGCGTCTTGTTGTGCGCGAGGATCAGCGTGGGCCGCTGGACCTGCTCGATGAGCCAGGCAGCCGTGGCCGACTTGCCGGTTCCCGTGGCGCCGAGGAGCACGACGTCGGGCTCGCCGGCGTTGACCCGGCCCGCCAGCTCCGCGATGGCCGTGGGCTGGTCGCCGCTCGGGGAGTAGTCGCTGACGACCTTGAACGGACGCACGGAACGGGTGGGCTGCATGTCATCAGCCTACGAGCGGCCACCGACACCGTCGGACAGGTTCGCCCAGAGCCGATCCGTCTGCGCGAGCGTCGACGCGAGCGAGACGCCGGAGTCGATGACGTCGTCGGCGACAGCCAGCCGCTCGCCGTCGGTCGCCTGCGAGGCGATCCGGCGCTCGGCCTCCTCGGGCAGCATCCCGCGGAGCTCGACGAGGCGGCGGACACGCTCCTCGCGAGGCGCGTGCACCACGACGATCCGGTCGAACTCGTCGACGCGGCCGGACTCCACGAGGAGCGGGATGTCGTAGACGACGACCGCGTCCGGATCCGCCTCCCCCGCCGCGGCCATGCGCTCGGCCGACAGCGCCCGCACGGCGGGATGGGTGATCGCCTCGAGGTCGCGGCGCGCGTCCGCATCCTGGAACACGACGGCACCGAGCGCGGGCCGGTCGAGGGAGCCGTCGGAGGCGATCACGCCGGGGCCGAAGCGTCGGGCGATCTCCGCGAGGGCCGGCGTGCCGGGCTCCACGACCTCGCGGGCCAGGCGGTCCGCGTCGATGCGCACGGCGCCGAGCTCCGCCAGCCGGTCGGCCACCACCGTCTTGCCCGCGGCGATGCCGCCCGTCAGTCCGATCAGCTGCATGGATCCAGCCTAGGCGCGGCGCGCGCCCTGCCGACCCGGGCGCCGTGCCCGGGGGACGACGGAGGCCGCCCTCCCGAAGGGAGAGCGGCCTCGTCGTGGTGCGGGCGATGCCCGCGTCGTGCTGGACGTGCTACTTCGAGCTGGACAGCTTCTCGCGCAGGGCGGCGAGGCTCTCGTCGTCCGCCAGCGTGCCGGCGCCCGTCGTGTCACTCGTGAAGCCGGGGCCGGCGGACGTGATGCCCGTGTCGGCCGCCTCGGCCTCGGCTGCCGCCGCGACCTGCTTCTTGTGGGCCTCCCAGCGGGCCTGGGCTGCGGCGTACTGCTGCTCCCAGGTCTCGCGCTGCGACTCGAAGCCTTCCTTCCACTCGTTGGTCTCCGGGTCGAAGCCCTCGGGGTACTTGTAGTTCCCCTGGTCGTCGTACTCGGTGAGCATGCCGTAGAGGGCCGGGTCGAACTCGGTGCCCTCGGGGTCGACGCCGTCGTTGGCCTGCTTGAGGCTCAGCGAGATGCGGCGACGCTCGAGGTCGATGTCGATGACCTTGACGAACACCTCGTCGCCGACGGACACGACCTGCTCCGCGAGCTCGACGTGCTTGCCGGAGAGCTCGGAGATGTGCACCAGGCCCTCGATGCCCTCGGCCACGCGGACGAACGCACCGAACGGCACCAGCTTGGTGACCTTGCCGGGCGCGACCTGGCCGATGGCGTGCGTGCGGGCGAAGACCTGCCACGGGTCCTCCTGCGTCGCCTTGAGCGACAGCGAGACGCGCTCGCGGTCCAGGTCGACCTCGAGGATCTCGACGGTCACCTCCTGGCCCACCTCGACGACCTCGCTGGCGTGCTCGATGTGCTTCCAGCTGAGCTCGGAGACGTGCACGAGTCCGTCGACGCCGCCCAGGTCCACGAACGCACCGAAGTTGACGATCGAGGAGACCACTCCCTTGCGGACCTGGCCCTTCTGGAGGTTGTTGAGGAACGTGCTGCGGCTCTCGGACTGCGTCTGCTCGAGCAGGGCACGGCGCGACAGGACCACGTTGTTGCGGTTCTTGTCGAGCTCGAGGATCTTGGCCTCGATCTCCTGGCCGAGGTACGGCGTGAGGTCGCGGACGCGGCGCAGCTCGATGAGCGACGCGGGCAGGAAGCCGCGGAGGCCGATGTCCACGATGAGGCCGCCCTTGACGACCTCGATGACGGTGCCGGTGACGACGCCGTCGGACTCCTTGATCTTCTCCACGTCGCCCCACGCACGCTCGTACTGCGCGCGCTTCTTGGACAGGATCAGACGGCCTTCCTTGTCCTCCTTCTGGAGGACGAGGGCCTCGACGGTGTCGCCGACCTTGACGACCTCCGTGGGATCCACGTCGTGCTTGATGGACAGCTCACGCGAGGGGATGACGCCCTCGGTCTTGTAGCCGACGTCGATCAGGACCTCGTCCCGATCGATCTTCACGACGGTGCCCTCGATGAGGTCTCCGTCGTTGAAGAACTTCAGTGTCTTCTCGACCGCGGCGAGGAAGTCCTCAGCAGATCCGATGTCGTTGATCGCGACCTGCTTGGGCGCCTTGTCGGTCGTTGCGATTGTCATGTAGTTAGTGCTCCAGGATGGGCATGAATAAGGCCGCTGGCGCGGACCCGCGCGGGTACCGGTCGAGCGGCGGACGGATGGGTCGTCGCAGAAGAGCGACAGTCGATCTTAGACCCGGCCCGGGAGGCGGGACAACCGCGCCGCGCGGACGGCGAGCGCCCGCCGGCGCGGCGCGTGCTCAGCGGAGGACCGCGGCCCGCAGCGTGTCGAGGCCGACGCCGCCGACGTCGAGCGCGCGGCGGTGGAACTCCCGGATGTCGAAGGCGTCGCCCTCGCGGCGGCGGGTCTCGTCGCGGAGGTCCTCCCAGATGCGCTGGCCCACCTTGTAGGAGGGCGCCTGGCCGGGCCACCCGAGGTAGCGGTTGACCTCGAAGCGCACGAACGACGGGTCCATGTTGACGTTGCGTCCCATGAAGTCGAACGCGAAGTCCGCGTCCCAGACGGCCTCGCCGTCGGGGCGGACCTTGCCGAGGTGCACGCCGATGTCGAGCACCACGCGGGCCGCGCGCATGCGCTGTCCGTCGAGCATGCCGAGGCGGTCGGCCGGGTCGTCGAGGTAGCCGAGCTCCTGCATCAGGCGCTCGGCGTAGAGGGCCCAACCCTCCGCGTGGCCCGACGTACCCGCGAAGCGGCGCCACGTGTTGAGCTCGGCCTTGTTGTACGTGGCCTGCGCGATCTGCAGGTGGTGGCCCGGGACGCCCTCGTGGTACACCGTCGTCAGCTCGCGCCAGGTGTCGAACTCCGTGACGCCCTCGGGCACCGACCACCACATGCGGCCGGGGCGGCTGAAGTCGTCGGCGGGGCCGGAGTAGTAGATGCCGCCCTCCTGCGTGGGGGCGATCATGCACTCGAGCGCGCGGATCTCCTGGGGGATGTCGAAGTGGGTGCGGCCCAGCTCCTCCACCGCGCGATCGCTCGTCTCCTGCATCCACGCGCGGAGGGCGTCGGTGCCGTGGAGCTTGCGCGACGCATCGCCGTCGAGGTGGGCGATGGCCTCGAGCACGCTCGCGCCGGGGAGGATCTCGCGGGCGATGGCCTCCTGCTCCTCCACCATCCGGGCGAGCTCCCCGACGCCCCACTCGTACGTCTCGTCGAGGTCGACCTCGGCGCCGAGGAAGGAGCGCGACCGGAGGGCGTACTGCTCACGGCCGACGGCGTCGGCGTCGCGGCCGGCGGGCTCCAGCTCGGATCCGAGGAACGCGGCGAGGCGCTCGTAGGCGGCCCGGGCGTCCTCGGCGCGCGTGCCCAGGTCCTGACGCAGCGACGCGGGCAGCTCGCCGGCGTCGGAGCGCGCCTCCTGCGCGAAGGAGCGGAAGAAGCCGTCGGGCGCCGCCTGGCGCTCCACCTGTCCGAGGACCTCGCGGATCTGGCGCCTCGCGGGCGCCTGGCCGCGGCGGACGCCCTCGCGGAGCGTCTCGATGTAGCCGTCGACCGCGCCGGCGACGTTGCCGAGCCGGGTGGCGACGTGTTCCCAGTCGCCCTCGGTGGCGGTGGGCGAGATGTCGAAGACCTCGCGGATGCCCTGCGCGGGCGAGGCGATCACGTTGAGGTCGGAGAGGTGCACCCCGGCGTCGTGCATCTCGACGTCGAGCTCGAGCTCGCGCGTGAGGTCCATGCGCGTGACCTCGTCGACGGCGTCGACGGGCTGCGCGGCGTGCAGCCGGCGGATCACCGCGCGCGCCGCGTCCGCGTGAGCTGCATGGCCCGCGGGCGAGGTGTCGCCGTACTCGCCCTCGCGGCCGGGCCGGCCGAGGTAGACGCGCTCCTCCGGGTGGAGGTCGAGCGACGTGTCGATCCACCCCTCGGCGATCCGGTCGATGTCCGTCTGCGGTCGGGGGGCCTTCGGCGTCGTCGTCATCCCTCGACCGTAGCGGCTCCCAGGAGGGACCTGACCGTCGCCGGATCGGTCGCCCCGCGCAGCTGCTCGGCGCGCACGGGGTCGAGCAGGATCTCCGCGAGCCGCGACAGCAGGGCGATGTGGCCGCCGCCCGTGGCTGCGATGCCGATGACGATGCGGACGTCGTGCCCGTCCCAGTCGACGCCGTCCGGCAGCCGCACCACGCTGATGGCGTCGGCGCGGACGAGGTCGCGCCCCGCGGCGAGCGTGCCGTGCGGCACCGCGACGCCCTCGCCCACGAACGTCGACACGGACCGCTCGCGCTCGACCATGGCCTCCACGTAGCCGGGCTCCACGGCGCCGGCCGCGACGAGGGCATCGCCCGCCTGGCGGATCGCGCCCTCGCGGTCGTCGGCGCGCGCGTCGAGGCGGATGGAGCCGTCGGCGAGGAGGTCGGAGAGTCGTGCCTTCGTCATGCGCTGTGCTCCTCGTGCTGGTGTGGATGGGGAAGAGGATCCGCGGGTCAGTGCGCGGCGGCGGCCCACGAGTCGCCGCGGCCCACCTGCACCTCGAGCGGCACCCGGAGGTCCGCCGCGTGGGCCATGCGGTCCGTGACGATGGCCTCGAGCGCGTCCCACTCCCCCGCGGCGACCTCGAGGATGAGCTCGTCGTGCACCTGCAGCAGCATGCGCGAGGCCATGTCGCGCTCGCGCATGTCGGCCTCGATGCGGATCATCGCGATCTTCATGATGTCGGCCGCAGAGCCCTGGATGGGGGCGTTGAGGGCGGCCCGCTCGGCGTTGTCGCGGAGCACGCGGTTCGGGCTGTTGAGGTCGGGGAACGGGCGGCGGCGGCCGAAGATCGTCTCCGTGTAGCCGGCCGCGCGCGCCTCCTCCACCACCTGGCGGAGGTAGTCGCGCACCGAGCCGAAGCGCGCGAAGTAGTCGGTCATCAGCTGCTTCGCCTCCGACGACGGGATGCGCAGCTGCTTCGACAGGCCGAACGCGCTGAGGCCGTACGCGAGGCCGTAGCTCATGGCCTTGACCTTGGTGCGCATCTCGGCGCTCACCTCCGCGGGCTCCACGCCGAAGATGCGTGATCCGACGAACCGGTGCAGGTCCTCCCCCGCCGCGAACGCCTCGATGAGGCCCTCGTCGCCGGAGAGGTGCGCCATGATCCGCATCTCGATCTGCGAGTAGTCGGCCGTGAGCAGCGTCTCGTATCCCTCGCCGACGCGGATGGCGCTGCGGATGCGGCGGCCCTCCTCGGTGCGGACGGGGATGTTCTGCAGGTTCGGGTCGTTCGACGAGATGCGGCCGGTGGTGGTGCCGGTCTGCACGTAGGTGGTGTGGATCCGCTCGTCGTCGCCGATGCCGCGCTCGAGCGTCTGGATGATCTGGCGCAGCTTGCTCGCGTCGCGGTGCTCGAGCAGCAGGTCGAGGAACGGGTGGGGGTTCGACGCCTGGAGGTCGGCCAGCGCGCCCGCGTCGGTGGAGAAGCCGGTCTTGTTGGCGCGCGTCTTCGGCATCCCGAGCTGGTCGAAGAGCACCTCCTGCAGCTGCTTGGGCGAGCCGAGGTTGATCTCCTTGCCGATCTCCGCGAAGGCGCGCTGGGCGAGGTCGGTGATGCGCTCCTGCAGCTGCGCCGACAGCTCGGCGAGACCCGCGCGGTCGGTCGCGACGCCGCGGAGCTCCATCTCGACGAGCACGAGGAGCGTCGGCATCTCGATGTCGACCATGACGCCGAGCGTGCGCTCGTCGAGCACCTCGCGGAGCGCGTGCTCGACGCGCAGCGTGTACCAGGCCTCGACGGGGGCGGTGAGCGCCTCGGTCTCGGGCACGAGCTGGTTGGCGTCGGGCTCGGGGAGGTCCTCCAGGAGGTACCTGCTGACGAGCGCGGCCAGGGTCTTGTCGGTGAAGCCCGGACGCAGCAGCCAACCGGCGACGAGCACGTCGAAGGCGAGCCCGGAGACCTGGAGCCCGGCGCGGCGCATGGCCTTCACCTGCACCTTGGCGTCGGACATGACCTTCGGGGCGTCGCTGGCGAGCCACCGCTCGAACGGCGCGTAGTCGGCGCGGCCCTCCTGCCACGGCAGGGTCACCGCCTCGGTCGCGCTGGCGAGGCCGAAGCCGACGGGCTTCCCGTCCTGCGTCTCGACCGTGAGCCCCAGGCCGTGCGGCGACGCGGCGCCCTGGGTCCGGATCCACTTCTCGAGCTCCTCGTCGAGCAGCTGCTGCGGCTTCGGGGCCTGCGGCGCGGTGGACGGCTCCTGCTCGATCGCGCCCACCGGCGTGCCTTCGCTGGAGGCGGAGGCGCCGGATCCCTCGAGCTTCAGGACGCGCTCGAGCAGCTGCTTGAACTCCAGCACCGCGAACACCTCGCGGAGGGCCGGCTCGTCGATGGGCTTGCGCTCGAGGTCGGCCGGTCCGAGCGGCAGCTCGACGTCGGTGAGCAGCCGGTTGAGGCGGCGGTTGCGGATGACGTTCTCGTACTGCGCGCGGAGGTTGTCGCCGACCTTGCCGGAGATCTCGTCGCGGTGCTCGAGGACGGCGTCGAGGGATCCGTACTGGTTCAGCCACTTGACCGCGGTCTTCGGGCCGACCTTGTCGACGCCGATGAGGTTGTCGCTCGTCTCCCCCACGAGCGCCGCGATGTCCGGGTACATCTCCGGCTGCACGCCGTACTTCTCGAACACCTTCTCGGCGTCGTAGCGCGTGAGCTGCGAGACGCCCTGCGTGGACGGGTAGAGCAGCGTGACGTCGTCGTTGACGAGCTGGATCGCGTCCCGGTCGCCCGAGACGACGAGCACCCGGAAGCCCTGCTCGCGACCCTGCGTGGCGAGGGTCGCGAGGATGTCGTCCGCCTCGTGGTCCTCCTTGGTGAGGGTGGGGATGTTCATGGTCTTCAGCGCCCGCTCGAGCAGCGGCACCTGGCCGGTGAACTCCACGGGCGTCTCGCCGCGCGTGCCCTTGTACTCCGGGTACTCGCGCGTGCGGAACGAGAAGCGCGAGATGTCGAACGCCACGCCCACGTGCGTGGGCTTCTCCTTCTGCAGGAGGTTGATGAGCATCGCGATGAAGCCGTGCACGGCGTTCGTGTGCTGCCCCTCGCGGTTCTGGAAGCTCTCCGCCGGCAGGGCGTAGAAGGCCCGGAACGCCAGGGAATGGCCGTCGATGACGAGGAGGGTAGGCTTTTCCGTGTTCGGCACGCGTCCAGCCTATAGAGGGCTGCCGACCTCGGACCCGGCCCTGGAGGATCCCCTTGACCCAGCCCGCACCCGAGCACGACGGCGCCGCCCGGCTCCTCCGCCAGCCCCAGGACGTGGGCGCGCTGGCCGAGAAGATGGGCATCGTCTTCCAGGAGCTGAGCCCGGAGCGATCCGTCGCGACGATGCCCGCGGAGGGCAACACGCAGCCGTACGGCGTGGTGCACGGCGGTGCGTACGTCGTGCTGGCCGAGTCGCTCGGATCCATGTCGGCGAACGTGCACGCGGGACCCGACCGGGTCGCCTTCGGCATCGAGCTCAACGCGAGCCACACCCGGTCGGCCTCGTCCGGCACGATCACCGGCACCTGCACGGCGATCCACCTCGGCGGCACGCTGACGACGCACGAGATCGTGCTCACCGACGACGAGGGACGCCGGCTCTCGACCGTGCGGATCACGAACATCATCCGCGAGCGCTCGCGCCGCTGAGCGGCACGTGCGGCGCCGGGCGCGCCCGGGCGGCTAGGCCTTCTTGGCGCTCAGCTGCTCGATGATGGCCTGCGCCACGTCGTGCATGGTGAGGCGGCGGTCCATGGACGCCTTCTGGATCCAGCGGAACGCCTCGGGCTCGGTGAGGCCCATCTTCTCGTTGAGCAGGCCCTTGGCCCGGTCGACGAGCTTGCGGGTCTCGAAGCGCTCGACGAGGTCGGACACCTCGGCCTCGAGCGTGATGATCTGGGCGTACCGGGCCAGCGCGATCTCGATGGCGGGCAGCAGGTCGTTCGGCGTGAACGGCTTGACGACGTAGGCCAGCGCGCCGGCCTCGCCCGCGCGCTCCACGAGCTCCTTCTGGCTGAAGGCCGTGAGGAGGACGACGGGCGCGATGTGGTTGCGGTTCAGCCGCTCGGCCGCGGAGATGCCGTCGAGCTGGGGCATCTTGACGTCCATGATGACGAGGTCGGGACGGAGCTCCGTGGCCAGTGCGACGGCGGTCTCGCCGTCCCCGGCCTCGCCCACGACCTCGAAGCCGTTGTCGCGGAGCGTCTCCACGATGTCGAGGCGGATGAGCGACTCGTCCTCGGCGACGACGACACGGCGGGGGGCTGCGGGGGCTGTTTCCTGGTCACTCACGGATAGGAGCCTACGGTATCGTCGGGCGGGCCGGTGCGCGCCGGGACGGCGGATCGCCGCCTGATCCGCGCGTCCACCGGGGTGCCCCGGATCGGCGGAATGCCTGCTGTATCGTCGGGCGGACCGGGTGCGCCGGATTGGCGGAATGGCAGACGCGGAGCA
The DNA here is from genome assembly GCF_003576405.1 of Clavibacter lycopersici. Lineage (GTDB taxonomy): Bacteria > Actinomycetota > Actinomycetes > Actinomycetales > Microbacteriaceae > Clavibacter > Clavibacter lycopersici. Next base: position 12,525 of record NZ_QWGT01000001.1, on the reverse strand, counting down.
CTCAAAATGCTCTGTCCGTGAGGGCGTGTGGGTTCGAGTCCCACATCCGGCACCACGTCCCGCGAGGGAACGCGAGAGGGCGGGCGACCACGTGGTCGCCCGCCCTCCGGCGTCTCCGCGGGGGCCGGGGCCCCCGCTTCGTGCCGCTACTTCTCGTACGCGGGAGCCGCCTCGTTCACGGCGTCGCCGACGACGTGGACGCGCAGCTCGTTGGTCGAGCCCGCGATGCCGGGAGGGGATCCGGCGATGACGACGACCTTCTGGCCGACCTCCGCGAGGCCCTCCGCGAGGAGCACGTCGTCGACCTGGTGGAACATCTGGTCGGTGTGGGTGACGGGATCCACGAGGTACGTCTGCACGCCCCACGACAGCGCCAGACGACGGCGGATGCCCTCGTTCGGCGTGAAGGCGAGGATCGGGATGCCGTTGCGCAGACGCGTCATGCGGCGCACCGAGTCGCCCGACTCGGTGAAGACGCAGAGGTACTTCGCCTCGACGAACTCGGCGACCTCGGCGGCCGCGAGCGTGATGGCGCCGCCCTGCGTGAACGGGCGCGTGCCGAGCTTCGGGATGCGCTCCAGCCCGTGCTCCTCGGTGGACTCGATGATGCGGGCCATGGTCTTCACGGTGACGACGGGGAACTCGCCCACGCTCGTCTCGCCGCTCAGCATGAGCGCGTCGGCACCGTCGAGCACGGCGTTGGCGCAGTCGGAGGCCTCGGCGCGCGTGGGGCGCGGGCTGGTGATCATCGACTCGAGCATCTGCGTGGCGACGATGACGGGCTTGGCCTTCCGGCGGGCGAGCTCGACCGCGCGCTTCTGCACGATCGGCACGGCCTCGAGCGGCAGCTCGACGCCGAGGTCGCCGCGGGCGACCATGATCGCGTCGAACGCGTCGACGATCTCCTCGAGCGCGTCGACGGCCTGCGGCTTCTCGACCTTGGCGACGACGGGGACGCGGCGGCCCTCCTCGTCCATGATCTCGTGCACGCGCACGATGTCGCTGGCGTCGCGGACGAAGCTCAGCGCGATGAGGTCCGCGCCGAGGCGGAGGCCCCAGCGGAGGTCCGCCTCGTCCTTCTCGGAGAGGGCGGGCACGTTGACCGCGACGCCCGGGAGGTTGATGCCCTTGTTGTTGCTGACGGTGCCGGCCACCTCGACGGTGGTCGTGACGCGCGTGCCGTCGGTGGAGACCACGCGGAGCGTGACCTTGCCGTCGTCGATGAGCAGCGGGTCGCCCGGCTTCACGTCGCCCGGGAGGCCCTTGTACGTGGTGGAGCAGATGTCCTTCGTGCCGAGGATGTCCTCGATCGTGATGACGAAGGTGTCGCCGAAGGCGAGGTCGTGCGGGCCGTCGGAGAACTTGCCGAGGCGGATCTTGGGGCCCTGCAGGTCGACCAGGACCGCGACCGCGCGGCCCGCGTCGTCGGCGGCCTTCCGGATGATGGAGTAGATGCCCTCGTGCACGTCGTACGTGCCGTGGCTGAGGTTCATGCGCGCCACGTCGACGCCCGCGTCGATGATGGCGCGGATGCTCTCGTAGGAGCTGGTCGCGGGCCCGAGGGTCGCGACGATCTTCGCTCGTCTGGTCGTCATGCTCTGTCTGTCTCGCGTTTCTGCGTCGCACACGGACGCGGTTCGGGTGAGTGGTCGCGGCAGCGCGCGCATGGCGCGGCGGCCGGGTCAGATGGAGAGAGCGCGATCCGTGGGACGGACCGGGAACGGGAGCTCCGTGTCCCCCTCAAGGTACCGGTCGACGGCGGAGGCCGCTGAACGTCCCTCCGCGATGGCCCACACGATGAGCGACTGGCCGCGGCCCGCGTCGCCGGCGACGAAGACGCCGGCCTGGTCGGTCTGGTAGTCCTCGCCGCGCGCGACGTTGCCGCGCTCGTCGAAGGGGACCGCGAGCTGGCTCTCCAGGGCGTCCTTCTCGGGACCGGTGAAGCCGAGCGCGAGGAGCACGAGGTCGGCGGGGATCTCGCGCTCGGTGCCCGACTTCGGCACGCGTCGGCCGTCGCGGAACTCGGTCTCGGCGACGCGGACGGCGCGGACGTGCCCGTCGTCGTCCTTCAGGAACTCGACCGTGGTCGCGAGGTAGTGGCGCTCGCCGCCCTCCTCGTGCGCGCTCGACACCTCGAAGAGGGTCGGGTACGTGGGCCACGGCTGGTCGGGGCGGCGCTCCGCCGGCGGCTGCTGGCCGATGGCGAGGTTGGTGACGGACGCCGCCTTCTGGCGGTGCGCGGTGCCGATGCAGTCGGCGCCGGTGTCGCCGCCGCCGAGGACGACGACGTGCTTGCCCTCCGCGTGGATCTGCTCGGGCACCTGGTCGCCTGCCGTCGCGTGGTTCGACTGGCGCAGGTAGTCCATGGCGAAGTGGACGCCGTCGACGTCGCGCCCCGGGATGTCGAGGTCGCGGGGCACCAGCGCGCCCGTGCAGACCACGACCGCGTCGTAGCGCAGCCGCAGGTCGGACCAGGTGATGTCCTTGCCGATGTCGACGCCGGCGCGGAAGCGGGTGCCCTCGGCCGTCATCTGGGCGAGGCGCGCCTCGAGGTGGCGCTTCTCCATCTTGAAGTCGGGGATCCCGTAGCGCAGCAGGCCGCCGATGCGGTCGTCGCGCTCGAAGACGGCGACCGTGTGCCCGGCGCGCGTGAGCTGCTGGGCAGCCGCGAGGCCGGCGGGGCCGGATCCCACGACCGCCACGGTCTTGCCCGTGAGGCGCTCGGGCGGGTGCGGCTCGACCCAGCCGTTCTGGAAGGCGTCGTCGATGATCGACACCTCGACCTGCTTGATCGTCACGGGCGGCTGGTTGATGCCGAGCACGCACGAGCTCTCGCACGGCGCGGGGCACAGCCGGCCGGTGAACTCCGGGAAGTTGTTCGTGGCATGCAGGCGCTCGATGGCCTGGCGGCCCTCGCCGCGCCACGTGAGGTCGTTCCACTCCGGGATGAGGTTGCCCAGCGGGCACCCCTGGTGGCAGAACGGGATGCCGCAGTCCATGCACCGGCCGGCCTGGCGCACGAGCTCGCCGCGCTCCTGCTGCTCGTACACCTCCTTCCAGTCCATGAGCCGCACCGAGACGGGTCGGCGCTTGGGGAGCTCGCGCTCCGTCACCTTGAGGAAGCCCTTGGGGTCAGCCACCGGTCACCTCCAGGATGCGCTTCCAGGCGACGTCGCCGTCGGGGTCGAGTCCCTCGTCCACCGCGGTCTGCCGGGTGGCGAGGACGGCCGCGTAGTCCCGCGGCAGGATCTTGGTGAAGCGTTCCATGGAGGTCTCCGGGTCGGCGAGCAGGCGCTCCGCCACGGTGGATCCGGTCTCGGCGAGGTGCCGGCGGAGGAGGTCGAGCACGATCTCGGCGTCGGCGCTCCCGAGCGGGTGCAGCTCGAGCTCGCCCGAGGCGAGGGCGTCGGTGTTGATGCGGTCGCGGTCGAGGTCGATCACGTACGCCGTGCCGCCCGACATGCCCGCGCCGATGTTCCGGCCGGTGCCGCCGAGGACGAGCGCGAGCCCGCCGGTCATGTACTCGAGCGCGTGGTCGCCCACGGCCTCGACGACCGCGGTCGCGCCGGAGTTGCGGACGAGGAACCGCTCCCCCACCATGCCGCGGATGAACATGGTGCCCTGGGTGGCGCCGTAGCCGATGACGTTGCCCGCGATGACGTTCTCCTCCGCGGGGAAGCCGGCCCTCTCGTCGGGCCGCACGACGATGTCGCCGCCCGAGAGGCCCTTGCCGAGGTAGTCGTTGCTGTCGCCGACGAGGCGCAGCGTGATCCCCGACGGCATGAACGCCCCGAAGGACTGGCCGGCTGACCCGCGCAGCGTGACGTCGATGGATCCCGTCGGCAGGCCGTCCTCGCCGTGGGCCTTCGTGACGAGGTGGCCGAGCATGGTGCCGACCGCGCGCGCCGTGTTCCGCACGGGCAGGTCGATCTCGACCCGGCCCCCGTGGTCGAGAACGTCGCGGCTGAGGCGGATGAGCTCGTTGTCGAAGTGCGCCTCGAGCTCGTGGTCCTGGGACCGGCCGTGCTTCCTGGGCTCGTCGTCCGCGAAGTTCGGCCCCACGAGGATCGGCGAGAGGTCGAGGCCCGACGCCTTCCAGTGGTCGACCGCGTCCTCGACGCCGAGCAGGTCGTTGCGGCCCACGATCTCGTCGAGCGAGCGGTAGCCGAGCGCGGCGAGGTGCTCGCGCACCTCCTGCGCGATGAACTCGAAGAAGTTGACGACGTGGTCGGCCTTGCCGGGGAAGCGCTTGCGCAGCTCCGGGTTCTGCGTGGCGACGCCGACCGGGCAGGTGTCGAGGTGGCAGACGCGCATCATGATGCAGCCCGACACCACGAGCGGCGCCGTGGCGAAGCCGAACTCCTCGGCCCCGAGCAGGGCGCCGACGATGACGTCGCGGCCGGACTTCATCTGCCCGTCGACCTGCACGACCACCCGGTCGCGCATGCCGTTGAGGCGGAGCGTCTGCTGCGTCTCGGCGAGGCCGAGCTCCCACGGGGTGCCCGCGTGCTTGAGCGAGTTGACGGGGCTCGCGCCCGTGCCGCCGTCGTGGCCCGAGACGAGGATCACGTCGCTCAGCGCCTTCGCCACGCCCGCCGCGACCGCGCCGATGCCCGACTGGCTGACGAGCTTCGTGTGGATCCGGGCGGACGGGTTCGCGCGCTTGAGGTCGAAGATCAGCTGCTTGAGGTCCTCGATCGAGTAGATGTCGTGGTGCGGCGGCGGCGAGATGAGGCCGACGCCCGCGGTCGCGTGGCGCGTGCGGGCGACCCACGGGTAGACCTTGCCGGGCGGCAGCTGGCCGCCCTCGCCGGGCTTGGCGCCCTGCGCGAGCTTGATCTGGATGTCGTCCGCGTGCGTGAGGTACATGCTCGTGACGCCGAAGCGCCCCGATGCGACCTGCTTGATGGAGCTGCGGCGCTCGGGGTCGAGCAGGCGCTCCACGTTCTCGCCGCCCTCGCCCGTGTTCGACTTCGCGCCCAGGCGGTTCATCGCGATCGCGAGGGTCTCGTGCGCCTCCTCGGAGATCGAGCCGTAGCTCATCGCGCCGGTGGAGAAGCGCTTCACGATGTCGGAGATGGACTCGACCTCGTCGAGCGGCACGGGCGGACGCGTGCCCGTGCGCAGCGTGAACATGCCGCGGAGGGTCATGAGGTCCTTGGACTGCGCGTCGACCATGGACGTGTACTCGCGGAAGATGTCGTACCTGCGGGTGCGCGTGGCGTGCTGCAGCCGGAAGATCGTGTCCGGGTTGAACAGGTGCGGGGATCCGTCGCGGCGCCACTGGTACTCGCCGCCCGTCTGCAGGCGCTCGTGGGAGAGCACGGCTCCGTCGGTCGGGTAGGCGCTGCGGTGGCGCGCGGCGTTCTCGGCCGCGATGACGTCGATGCCGACGCCGCCGAGGCGCGTGGTGGTGCCCGAGAAGTACTGGTCGACGAGGTCCTGCGACAGGCCGACGGCCTCGAAGCACTGCGCGCCGGCATAGGAGGAGACCGTGGAGATGCCCATCTTGGACATGATCTTCAGGACGCCCTTGCCGAGCCCCTTGATGAGGTTGCGCGTGGCCTTCTCCGGGCTCACGCCCGTGAGCATGCCGCTGCGGACGAGGTCCTCGCACGACTCCATGGCCAGGTACGGGTTGACGGCGGAGGCGCCGTAGCCGATCAGCAGCGCGATGTGGTGCACCTCGCGCACGTCGCCGGCCTCGACCACGATGCCGACCTTCATGCGGGTCTGCTTGCGGATGAGGTGGTGGTGCACGGCGGCGATCATGAGCAGCGACGGGATGGGCGCGAGGTCGCGGTTGGAGTCGCGGTCCGACAGGACGATGAACTGCGCGCCGTGCGCGATCGCGCGGTCGACCTCGTCGCACATGGCGTCGATGCGCTTCTGCATGGCGAGCGGACCGTCGTCGACCCGGTAGAGGCCGCTCACGATCGTGGTGGTGCGGCTGCCCGGGCGGTGGTCGATGTGGATGACCTTCGCGAGCTCGTCGTTGTCGATGACCGGGAAGTCGAGCACGACCTGCTTGGTGTGCTCGGGTCCGGCGTCGAGGAGGTTGCGCTGCGGGCCGAGGCCGAGGCGGAGGCTGGTGACGACCTCCTCGCGGATGGAGTCGAGCGGCGGGTTCGTGACCTGCGCGAACTGCTGCGTGAAGTAGTCGAACAGCAGGCGCGGGCGCTGCGAGAGCACCGCGATGGGCGTGTCCGACCCCATGGCGCCGAGGGGCTCTGCGCCGACCTTCGCCATGGGCATGAGGAGCATCCGCACCTCCTCCTCGGTGTAGCCGAAGGTGCGCTGGCGACGGACGACGGAGGCGGGCGTGTGCACGACGTGCTCGCGCTCCGGCAGGTCGGCCAGGTGGATGCGGTTCTCCAGCCACTCGCCCCACGGCGCGCTGGCGGCGAGCTCGGACTTGATCTCGTCGTCCTCGATGATGCGGCCGGCCTCGGTGTCGACGAGGAACATCTTGCCCGGACGCAGGCGGCCCTTGCGGGCGATGCGGGCCGGGTCGATCTCGAGCACGCCGATCTCGCTGCCGAGCACGACGAGGCCGTCGTGCGTGACGAGGTAGCGGCCCGGGCGCAGCCCGTTGCGGTCGAGGGTCGCGCCGACGAGCGTGCCGTCGGTGAAGGTGAGCGCGGCCGGGCCGTCCCACGGCTCCATGACCATGGAGTGGTACTCGTAGAAGTCGCGGCGGACGGGGTCGATGTCCGTCTGCTTCTCCCACGCCTCGGGGACCATCATCATCATCGCGTGCGGCAGGCTGCGGCCGCTCAGGCTGAGGAGCTCGAGCACCTCGTCGAAGGACGCGGAGTCGCTCGCGCCGGGCGTGACGATCGGCATCAGCGGCGAGAGGTCGCCGAGCAGCTCCGACTCGAGCTGGGACTGGCGGGCGCGCATCCAGTTGCGGTTGCCCGCGACGGTGTTGATCTCGCCGTTGTGCGCCATCATCCGCAGCGGCTGCGCGAGGGGCCACGACGGGAACGTGTTCGTGGAGTAGCGCGAGTGGACGATGGCGAGCTTGGAGGCGAAGCGCTCGTCGGAGAGGTCCGGGTAGAACGGCTCCAGCTGGAGCGTGGTGACCATGCCCTTGTACACGAGCGTGCGCGAGGACAGCGAGATGAAGTACGCGCCGAGCTCCCGCTCCGCGCGCTTGCGCAGGCGGAAGGCGAGGCGGTCGAGGGCGAGCCCGGACGGACGGTCGGACGGCTGCACGGCGTCGGATGCCAGGAAGAGCTGGCGGAACGCGGGCATGGCCTTGCGCGCCAGGTTGCCCAGGTGCGACGGGTCCACGGGGACCTCGCGCCAGCCGAGGACGCGCAGGCGCTCGTCGCCCGCGATGCGCTCGACGCCGGCCTGCAGCTCCTCGCGCTCGGCGTCGTCCGTGGGCAGGAAGGCCATGCCGACGGCGTACTCCCCCATCGGCGGCAGGTCGAAGCCCACGACGCCGCGGAGGAACTCGTCGGGGATCTGCGTCATGATCCCGGCGCCGTCGCCCGTGCCCGCGTCGGAGCCGATGGCGCCGCGGTGCTCGAGGTTCCGGAGCGCGTCGAGCGCGTTGACGATGATGTCGTGGCCGGGGGTGCCGCGCAGGGTGGCCACCATGGCCAGGCCGCACGCGTCCTTCTCGAACGCCGGGTCGTAGAGGCCCTGCTTCGCGGGGAACGAGCCGCCGGGAGGGGAGGTGGAGGAGAACGCCATGGGAACCGTCCTAGATGCACTGCGGAGGGACGTCGCTGGCCCTGTGGTGGGGACCGCCTCGCAGGAGGAGGCGGTGACCGCGGGGGTGCCCGCGCTGGGGACTAGGCGCCGCGTCCGCTTGTGGCGGTGAGAGCGTGGGAGTCCGACCCGGTGGAAGCCCGATCGTCGTCGCCGTCGGTGAAGTCCGAATCCGTGTACACCGATGCTACCTCCCCGTCGCGACCCGCCTTCGCGCGGGCGCTTACGTCATCCGGGGTGCGGCCCGGCAGGTACGGGCTCGGCTCGCTGCCGACGTGGCGCCGGGTCTGCACGATGAAGAGGACGAGGCCGAGCGCGACGGCGAAGAACGCGGCCCAGACGTTGGTGCGGATGCCGAAGAAGATCTCGCTCGGGTCGATGCGGATCGACTCGAAGACCATGCGCCCGAGTCCGTACCACATGAGGTAGACGGCGAGGCCGCGGCCCCACTGCAGGCGCACGGCGCGGCCGAGCACGATGATGAGGAGCGCACCGGCGACGTTCCAGACGATCTCGTAGAGGAACGTCGGGTGGAACAGCGTGCCGGCGGGGAGCCCGGCCGGGAAGGCCGCGTTGGTCGGGTCGACCTCGAGGCCCCAGGGCAGCGTGGTGGGCGTGCCGAACAGCTCCTGGTTGAAGTAGTTGCCCATGCGGCCGGCGGCCTGCGCCAGGAGGAGGCCGGGGGCCAGCGCGTCGGCGAAGGTCCAGAAGCGGACACCGGTCCACTTGGATCCGAGCCAGACGCCCACTGCGCCGCCGATGAGCGCGCCGAAGATGGCGATGCCGCCCTCCCAGACGTAGAGCACGCGCCACAGGTTCGCGCCCTCGTAGAAGTAGTCGCCGGGGTGCGTGAGCACGTGGAACGCGCGCGCTCCGACGATGCCGAGGACGAGCGCGCACAGCGTGAAGTCGATGACCGTGCCGGACTCGACACCCCGCGCCACCAGGCGGCGGTTCGTGAGGTACGCCGCGATGAGGATGCCGACGAGGATGCACACCGCGTAGGCGTGGATGACGAAGGTGAGCGGCAGGTCGATGCCGAGGCCCTGGAGCCACGCCGTGACGTCGAACCGGGTGTCGGACGGATCCGGGCTGGGGATGCTCATCGGGGCGAACAACGGATGGCGCTCACTTTCGCAGGGGATTCGGCGGGCGCGGCGGGACCGCGGGCCGGGGGCTACTGTAGCGCGGTTCCCCGCGCGAGATCGGCCGCGGCGCGGGCGACGCCGGGCACCCCGCCGTCGGCGAGGGCCGCCACGAGGGCCGACCCGACGATGGCGCCGTCGGCGTAGCCGAGGACCTCGCGCACCTGGTCGCCCGTGGAGATCCCGATGCCGACGCACGCGCTCGTGGATCCCGCGTCGCGCAGGCGCGACACGAGACCGCGAGCGGCCTGGTCGACGTCCTGGCGCGCGCCCGTGATGCCCATGGTCGAGACGGCGTAGACGAACCCGCGGCTGCGCTCGACCGCCTGGTGCAGGCGCGCCTCGCTGGAGGACGGGGCCGCGAGGAAGACGCGGTCGAGGCCGGTGCGCTCGGACGCGGCCAGCCAATCGGCGCCCTCGTCCGGGATGAGGTCGGGCGTGATGAGGCCGGCGCCGCCCGCGGCGACGATGTCGTCCGCGAAGCGCTCCACGCCGTACTGCACGACGGGGTTCCAGTAGGTCATCAGCAGGACGGGGGCGTCCACGCGCTGCGTGATCGCGTGCAGGGCGTCGAAGCCGTCGCGGAGGCGGAAGCCCTGAGCGAGGGCCGTCTGCGTGGCGCGCTGGATGACGGGGCCGTCCATCACGGGATCGCTGTACGGGAGGCCGAGCTCGATGACGTCGACGCCGTTCTCGACGAGCGCGACGGCGGCCTCGATGCTCGTGGCGACGTCCGGGAAGCCGACGGGGAGGTAGCCGACGAGGGCGCCCGACCCCTGCTCGCGGCGGAGGGCGATGGCGCGCTCGACGGGGCTGCCCGTGGGCGCGGCCGCGTGGGCTGCCGCGGTCACGACTGCTCCGCCCCGGCGTCGATGAGGTCGAAGTACTTCCCCGCGGTCTCCATGTCCTTATCGCCGCGGCCGCTGAGGTTGACCAGGATGATCGACTCCGGGCCGAGCTCCCGTCCGAGCTCGAGCGCGCCGGCCAGGGCGTGCGCCGACTCGATGGCCGGGATGATGCCCTCGGTGCGGCTCAGGAGGCGCAGCGCGCTCATGGCCTGGTCGTCCGTGACGGGACGGTACGACGCGCGGCCGAGGTCCGACAGCCAGGAGTGCTCCGGGCCGACGCCCGGGTAGTCGAGGCCCGCGGAGATGGAGTGCGAGTCGATGGTCTGGCCGTCCTCGTCCTGCAGGAGGTAGCTGCGCGCGCCGTGCAGCATGCCGGGGCGGCCCTTCGTGATGGTGGCGGCGGTGCGCGGGGTGTCCGCGCCGTCGCCGCCGGCCTCGAAGCCGTAGAGGGCCACGTCGGCGTCGTCGAGGAACGCGTGGAAGATTCCGATGGCGTTGGATCCGCCGCCGACGCACGCGGCGACGGCGTCGGGCAGCCGGCCGGTGAGCGCGAGGACCTGCTCGCGCGCCTCCTCGCCGATGACCTTCTGCAGGTCGCGCACCATGGCCGGGAACGGATGCGGGCCCGCGACCGTGCCGAAGACGTAGTTCGTGGTCTCGACGTTGGTGACCCAGTCGCGCATGGCGTCGTTGATGGCGTCCTTGAGCGTGCGGGATCCCGAGCGGACCGGGATGACCTCGGCGCCGAGCAGCCGCATGCGGGCCACGTTCAGCGCCTGGCGCTCGGTGTCGACCTCGCCCATGTAGATGACGCAGTCCAGGCCGAAGAGGGCGGCGGCCGTGGCGGTCGCGACGCCGTGCTGGCCCGCGCCCGTCTCCGCGATGATCCGCTTCTTGCCGATCTTCTTGGTGAGCAGCGCCTGGCCGAGCACGTTGTTGATCTTGTGCGAGCCGGTGTGGTTGAGGTCCTCGCGCTTGAGGATGATGCGCGCGCCGCCGGCGTGCTCGGCGAACCGCGGCACCTCCGTGATGAGCGACGGGCGGCCGGTGTAGGTGCGGTGCAGCTCCTGCAGCTCGGCGATGAACGCCGGGTCGACCTTGAGCTCGTCCCACGCGGTGGAGAGCTCGTCGAGGGCGGCGACGAGCGACTCGGGCACGTAGCGCCCGCCGAAGTCGCCGAAGTAGGGGCCGGTCACGCTGCGCAGGTCGGTCATGCGCGGATGTCCAGGAACTCGGAGAGCGTGCGGACGGGGTCGCCCGTGACGAGCGCCTCGCCCACCAGGACGACGTCGGCGCCCGAGCGGCGGTAGTGCGCCACGTCGTCGGCGGTCTTCACCGCGGACTCCGCGATGCGCACGACGCCCGCGGGGATGGAGTCCGCCAGGCGGCCGAACAGGTCGCGGTCGAGCTCGAAGGTGGTGAGGTCCCTGGCGTTGACGCCGACGACCTGCGCGCCGAGGTCGAGCGCACGGGAGACCTCGTCGGCCGAGTGCGTCTCGACGAGCGCGGTCATGCCCAGCTCCCCGACGAGGGCGTGCAGCTCGACGAGCGTCCGCTGGTCGAGCGCGGCGACGATGAGCAGCACGAGGTCGGCGCCCGAGGCGCGCGCCTCCAGCACCTGGTACGGCTCGCCGATGAAGTCCTTGCGGAGCACGGGGATGGACACCGTGTCGCGCACCTGCTCGAGGTCGTGCAGCGAGCCGCCGAACTTGCGGCCCTCGGTGAGGACGCTGATGGCGCTCGCGCCGCCGGTCTCGTAGCGGGAGGCGAGGAGCGCGGGATCGGGGATCTCGGCGAGGGCGCCGCGCGAGGGGCTGGAGCGCTTGACCTCGGCGATGATCTTCACGCGGTCGGACGGGGCGAGGGCGCTGAGCGCGTCGAGGGCCGCGGGACGCGCGAGCGCGTCGGCCTCGACCTGGGCGAGGGGACGGGACTCGCGGCGCGCGGCCGCGTCCTCGAGGGCGCCGGCGAGGAGGTCGCCCAGCATCTAGGAGCGTGCCTTCGAGTGCGTGGAGACCGTGCGGTGCCCGTCGACGCCGAAGCCCATCTTCTTCATGACGCCGCCGGTGATCCAGCCGAGGATCGCGAGGACCGCGGACGCCCACACGACGGGCTCGATGGCGAACCAGAACGCGATGGTGCCGACGGCGAACGCGACGAGCATGATGACGACAGCCGTCCAGGCCGCTGGCGAGTTGCCGTGGCCGGGTTCTGCGGACTCTGTGGACATGCGTGCTCCTCGGGGATCGTGCGGTCGGGACGGGTCGAGTCTACCGGGCGGCGTCTGCGCGGCCGTCGGCGTGGGGAGGGCCGGCGGGGACGTCAGCCGACCCTCACGAGGCTGCGCCCGGCGGGGCGTCGTCCGCGTCGCCGGCCTCGCGGCGGGTGGGGTCGGCGCCGCCGCTCAGGCTGTCCCAGGCGGCGACGGGATCCTCGCGCGGGACGATCCTGCGGGCGGGCTCCTGGTCGGGCGCGTCGTACCGGGAGCGGCCGGTGGGCCAGCGCGGTCCGGTGATCGCGACGAACAGCCCCGTCAGCGCGGACGCGACGCCCGCGGCCAGCGTGACCACGCCCCACGGGGTCGTGGTCCAGCCGACGACGAGGTCCGCGACGGGGGCGGATCCCGCGACCCCGGTGACGGTCGTGACCGCGGCCTCGCCCGCCTGGACGGGGCCCGCGATCGCGGCGAGGGCCGTGAGCGCGACCGTCGCGCCGATGAGGACCTGGAGGATCCCGAGCACGACGCGGAGCGCGCGGCCCGCGATGGCGAGCGCGCCGGCGAGGGCGAGGCTCGACAGCGCGAGCGCGCT